>JAUQOW010000426.1 GCA_030550675.1 Chloroflexota bacterium | reverse complement strand
CCCGGCAGATCGCGCGCCAGTCGCTCTTTGAGTTCAGCGCTGCTTATCCTGGGCATGGTCCACCTCGACAGCGGGACGTTTCAGGTCGTTATGTTCAATCTCTGGCGAAACGCCCTTCGCCTTATAGGGCGATTCCAGTTCGACGGTTTCGTCCATGATCGGAAAGTGACGCACCAGTTCGGGGTGCTCGATCATGCCAGAGCGCATTTCGCCATGGGTTGGCGACGTATACGGACTGATGAGCGGCAACCCGCCGACCGGATCGACCAGTTTGCCATCGATCTCCAGCCCGTGTTTCCCGAACGTCGGCACCGGATATTCCTTCGCCTCGCGCTTGCCGTACCAGCGCACCTGATTGATACGTTGCGCATCGATCTGCTTCTGCAACGTCATCAGCGCGTGGAGCAGCGCTTCGGGGCGCGGCGGGCATCCGGGAATATACACATCAACCGGGATCAGAAGATCAATACCGCGCAGCACATTATACCCATCGCGGAACGGACCGCCAGACGTCGCACAGGCGCCCATCGAAATCACATAACGCGGTTCAGGCATCTGATTATAGAGGCGCACCACCTGCGGCGCCATCTTCTTCGTCACCGTCCCTGCGACGATCATCAAGTCCGCCTGACGCGGCGACGCGCGGAACATCTCTGCGCCGAAACGCGCCAGGTCAAAGCGCGCCAGACCGGTCGCCATCATCTCAATCGCACAGCATGCCAGACCGAACGACAGGGGCCAGATGGATGAACGCCGCCCCCAGTTATAAAACCGCTGAATGGTCGTCAGAAAAACGCCATGTTTTTCCGCTTCAAGCTGGATGTCGCGATCGTCAGACATTCCTCATCTCCCTCTCACACCCCGTAGCGACGTTGGCCTCGGCGAAGACGTTGCGTTGCCTCGGCGGAGACGTCGCAGCGCCTCGGTGGAGACGTTGCATTGCAACGTCTCTCCGTAGGCAATCCCTCTCACCTCTACACCCACTCCAGCGCGCCCTTCTTCCATTCATACACCAGACCGCCGACCAGAATGATGAGAAAAACCGCCATTGCAATCAGCGCAAACAGCCCTACCTGCCCATACGCGACAGCCCACGGGTAGAGGAACACAACCTCGATATCAAAGATCACAAACGCCAGGGCGTACAGATAGTACTGGATTTTGAACTGCACCCGTATATCGCCAACCGCTTCCAGCCCGCATTCATATGTGTCGAGCTTGATCGGCGTGGGGCGCTTGGGACCGAGAAAATACGCAGCCGCCAGCGGCACGAGCGGGAAGATCACCGCGCCAATGAAAAACACGCCGATAAACGCATAGTTCGCCAGCATCGGACCGCGCTCCTTCTGGGGAATGTTTCTAACGGGCGCAATAACGTTGTTGAGTATATCACAACCCTTCGTGAAATCGCAAACAAACTGGTAAAAAGATTACAACTACGGGTTACAGGCGGCAGGTGTGAACCTGGGAAGGTTGAACGCTCCGTATGGAACGTTGGTCAAGCGTTGAACGCAGGGACATTGCAGGAGGATGGTCTGTATCCCTGCGCCCTGGCGCCTTTGTGCGCGCTCAGGCCTCCAGCAAGTCAAACCATCACTCCAGATGGATGATCTGGATCGTTTCACCGTGCGAGGTATGACTCTCAACCGGAAAGCCGCATTTCTGGATAAGGCGATGGACCCCCTCATTATCCGCCAGGGAGATGCCGCGCAGTCGCTTGATGCCGCGCACCAGCGCCAACTGAATAAGCAGGTCGAGCATAACAGTCCCCAACCCTTCGCGCTGATAGTCGTCACGCAGCACAATCGCGAACTCAGCCGTGTCAGGGTCGTTCTTATCGAGCACCAGACGCACGACGCCGACGGCATACTCTTCGCCATTCTCGCGCGCCAGAGCGATGAACGCCGCCTGCTTCCGTTCGTCGAAATCAGCGTAGCGTCGCGCCTCGCGCCACAGGATGTCGTCTGGCAAATCGGGCAACGCCGTAAAGAACCGGAAGCGCCGGGTTTCCGGCGAGAGGTGGTGAAACAGATCAACCAGCAGCCCTGCATCGGTCGGGCGGATGTGACGGATGCGCACTTTGCGCCCTTTGCGGGTGGTGACGGTCACCGAGCCGTGGCCCCTGACAAAGCGATCGGGTTTGGTTTGCATCGTCATAGCGTTCTCCTGCCAGTTGCACCTCCGTATGATATGATACCCTTGATCATGCCCGAATAGGGTTGACATTTCTCGACTTTTATAACGCAGTGCGTTACGAAAAGCGCATAGTCAGGAACGAGTCCATGAGATCAAATGTTTCGACATACCGCCTTGCCCTGGTAGGGTTCGGGAGCGTCGGTCGCGGGCTTGCCGAGATTTTGTCGCTGCACCATCAGCGTTTTGTTGATCGCTGTGGCGTTGATGTGCGCATCGTCGCCGCCTGCACCCGGCGCTGGTGCGTGTACGATCCAAACGGGATCGACACCGCAACGCTGCTCCGCGCTGCTGCGACGAATA
>JAUQOW010000149.1 GCA_030550675.1 Chloroflexota bacterium | reverse complement strand
CATCATTGTAGAATTTTGGCGTCAGGATGCCACGTTGTTGATAAGCCTCTGCGAGTTCAAGGGCGCTCCTGTTCACGGTCAGAACTTCAGCAGAGCCGGACACAAGTTCTGCATAAAGCGTTTGCACATTGACGGGTGCATTGGCAACCTCAACAGTCACAATCTCAGACAAAACGGGTATGAATAAGCCCCGACGAATATCCCTCATAAGTCCGTTCGACCAGGGAGCGAACTCATCATCGAAGCAACCACCCAACACGGAGGTATCAATGTAGACTCTTGGAACTTTCATGTTCCCATCTCAGATCCCTGCAAGAATCCAACCACCGCCGCATTGACCTCCGCCGCGCGTTCTTCGTAGGGCAGGTGTCCGGTGCGGTCGTAGACGATCAGGCGGGCATCGGGGAGGATGCGTTCCAGGCGGCGCCCCTCGTCCAGCGGAAACACCGTGTCGCCGTCGCCCCACAGCAGCAGCGTTGGCGGACGGATCGACGCCAGGTTCTCCGGCACGGGCAGGGGTCCGTCCTTCGGCGAGCGCGCCTGCCAGACCTGCGCCGCCGCCGTGCCGCGCACATACAGCGGCGCGGCATACCCGGCAATCACCTCATCGGTCAGCCACTCGTGGCGTTTCGAGAGCGACCGCAGCCCAACGCCGACGAGCGATGGCGCCAGGATGTAGTACGCGAGCGCCTGACCGATCAGCGGCAGGCGGGCAAGCGCCGCAATCGGCGGGCGCCCGACGGTGAACGCTTCGGGGCAGATCGCAACGATGCGTCGCACGCGCTGCGGCGCAAGCAGTGCAATCTGAAACGCCACCCGCCCGCCGAACGAGTGCCCGACTACATCGAACGGGCCGACTCCAAGGACATCGAGCGCTTGCAACAGCAGTTGCGCCTGATCGTAGGTGGAGTAGACCGGCGCCGCAGGGCGGGGGGAAGCGCCGTAACCGATGAGGTCAATCGTCACCACCCGTCGTCCGGCGGCAACCAGCGCGGCGCGTTGCGAGCGCCAGGCGAACGCCCATGCCGCAAACCCGTGGACGAGCAGCGCCACCGGAGCATCGCGCGGTCCCTCATCGGTGTAGTGCAGATCGTACTCGCCGACCCGCACAAAATGCTGAACACCCGGCAGTTCAGCCGGGTGCAACTGCTCGCGGAGCGGCGTCAGCGCAAGAGGGGCAAGCAACGCTGCCATGCTCACGGCGGCGAATGGCGGCAGTGGATTCATCTATGCAGCAAACACAGGGCGCGAAAACGGCTCAAACCAGCGCACCAACTCAACCGGCAAGCGCCCGGCGATCAACGTTCCTTCCGCTTCGTACCGCTCTTCGTCGATCACGCCGCGCGTATGCCAGAGCGACACCAGATCGTTGCGGCGGTAGGGTATCAGCGCCGTCAGCGGCGTCATGCGCGCGCTCAGTGTCTGCTCGATGCGTTGCAACAGCGTATCGAGACCCCAGCCTTTGCGCGCCGACACCGCCACATAATCGTCCGGCATGCCCAGCGTTTCCGCAATTCTGTCCACCTCGGCTTCGTCCATTCCGGCGATACGATCAACTTTGTTGAGCACGGTAATGATCGGGCGATCCTCCACGCGCAGATCGCGCAGCGTCTCGAGAACCGTCTGCGTCTGCTGCGCCGCGTTCGGGTGGGTGATGTCGAGCACGTGCAGCAACACGTCCGCCTCCCGGATCTCTTCGAGGGTCGCGCGGAACGCCGCCACCAGGTGCGTCGGCAGTTTCTGAATAAACCCGACAGTGTCAGTCAGAAGGATCTGTTGACCGCCGGGAAGCGTCACCTGGCGCGTCGTCGGGTCGAGCGTGGCGAACAACCGGTCTTCGGCGCGCACGTTCGCCCCGGAAAGCGCGTTGAGCAGCGTCGATTTTCCGGCGTTCGTATACCCGACGATCGCCGCCACCGGGATGCCGCTCTGGCGACGCCGTTCACGGTAGACTTCGCGGTGGCGGTGCACTTCCTCGATCTGCTGTTCGAGCCACTGAATGCGGCGCGCAATCAGGCGCCGGTCGACTTCGAGCTGCGTTTCACCCGGACCGCGCAAACCGACGACGCCGCCTGCCGAAGCGCCGCCGCCGCCAGCCTGACGCTCCAGGTGCGTCCACTGCCGCCGCAAGCGGGGGAGCAAGTAGCGGTACTGCGCCAGTTCGACCTGCACGCGCCCTTCGTGGGTCTGCGCGTGGCGCGCGAAGATGTCGAGGATCAGACCAGTGCGGTCCAGCACGCGCGTTTGCAGGGCATCTTCCACATTGCGCGCCTGCGCAGGCGTCAATTCATCGTCGAACACGACAAGGTCGTAGCGTAACGTCTCGCGGAGCGCGGCGATTTCTTCGATCTTGCCGGGACCGATGAAATAACGCGGAAAGGGGTGCTTGAGGCGCTGATACGTGCTGCCAACCACCTCAAGACCAGCGGTGTCAGCCAGCAGAGCAAGTTCCTGGAGCGAGTCTTCGGCTTTCCACGCACTGCGGCTGCCGGTCAATTCCACACCGACGAGGAATGCTCGTTCGCGAGGCGGGCGGGTTTCGTAGAGGCGTCGCCCGCCATTTGGGGTCGTCTGATCGTCTCTGATCGTCATGCTCCTTACAGGTAGATCGTATCCGTGCAATTATTCTAGCATGTCCTGATGTATGGAGCAAGCGGCGCGTGAGTATAGAAGTGCAGGCATGATTTGTCAGGAACCGCCGTCTCGCTGCGGGCTAAAGCCCTCGCTGAGGACGTGAAAGCCCCTAGGGGGCTGTCCGCACGTCAGGCGCTGCTCCAGACCTCTGAGCAACGGCGCGATGACGGACGCGGTCGTGCCATCTCTTCGCGCAGAGTCGATGACATTTGAGCCCATGGCAGCCCCGCAGGGGCTTGCCTGACCTGAGCGAGGGCTTATAAACATTAAATCCGGCTGGACCACCCGTCTGTGCGGAGGGAAAGCGTCGGCGCGGGCCGACGCCCGGCGCGCGCGCCCCCCAAGGCGCGGTTTACGAAGGTGAGAAAATAGCCCGGTATCCCTGGGTGCTGCGGGCTAAAGCTATGGCTGAGATCGTGAAAGCCCCGAAGGGGCTTCCTCACAAGGGCAGAGTTTTCAGGCGCGCCCTTGTGATGCATTGCTTGTTCCGGGCATCAGGATGTGCAAACTCCCCCTTCTCCCCTTGTGGGAGAAGGGGGCAGGGGGGATGAGGGGAAAAAAGGCGTCAGAATGCGGAAAACACCCCTTGCACCCTAAAAAACTCTACCCTTGGGAGGAAGGGGCTTCCCCGTTCTGAGCGAGGGCTTTAGCCCGCAGCCCAAAGAACGCGCGGCTCGGCGGCACAGGTATACCGGATTCATTTCATGATCTTCATCAACATCAACCGCTGGCTGTGGCATGCCAATTCTACATAAGTTAATCTCCGTGAGCCCGCTGTGCCGGGATGTCGTCCGACGAATCATGCCTGGACCCTGGACACAGGGTGGGATCGTATTAACGGGACGTTGGGGCGCTCCGGTTAGTGTGGTGCGTAAGAGCACACGGATGGACGCGGATTGAGACGGATGTGCACGGATTGATTACTTGCATTATAAATCCGCGAGAATCCGTCGTACCCGTGTAAATCCGTGTTCCCTTACGCCAGATACGCCGGCGCTCCCCAGGATCGCAGCTCGGCAACGATCGCTTCTACCAGCGCATCGAGGTTCGCCTGCACCGGCTCCGAGAGGTCCAGCCCTGGTTCGATCAGCAAAGGCTGCATTCCCAGCAACACCATGTGCGGCGGCGTCTGCTCGCGCAACGACATTACCGCCAGGAGTTCCTGCAAGCCGACCTGATGCATTGACATTTTGAGCGCCAGGGTTTGCGGTATCTGTTCGTTCTCTAAACGGACAATCGCGCCGGGCGGGAGTCCGACATTGATGGCGTCAAGGATGAGCAGATTGGTGACATCTTCGAGGTACGGCAGCAGATCCAGTCCCAGCGTTCCGCCATCGAGCACGGTCACGTCGTCTGGCAGGCGGTAGCGGCGGGTCAGGCGTTCACAGGCGCGAACGCCTAACCCTTCGTCGCGCATAATAATGTTGCCCAGACCCAGGACAAGGATTGCTGGCATGATTATCGCTCTTTCCGCCAGGACCCGTGAGATCGGGCGATGTCTGTACAACGGGCGACGATCGTTCTGCTGCCGGGGCGCCTCTGAAGGGCGAGGTCCTCGGTGAAGACGCCAGGGATCGGAGACGTTCCGGATTGCAACACGTAACGCGCCACCTGCAACCGTTTGAACCACAGAGACACGGAGGGCACAGGGAAACGCACCCCATCCCCATTCCCGTATTCAACGCCTAACACCCTACCACCCTGGTGGGCGCCCACCAGGGGCGCCCCTACAACCTTATTCACGTGCACCGGCAACGTACACCCTGCCCCCGGCGCGTGGGCGCGCCCCCGGTGCGCCCCTACCTTTACCCTTTCCACGTGGAACGGGCAACGTTCAACGCTCGACGGTTCTCGTCTCCGCCTTTGCGATCTGCGGCTCTTTGCCGTTCTGCTTGCCGTTCTGGGCGATCACCTGTTCGATCCAGTCCGGCTGCTGGTCCTTGGGCAGGAACTTATAGCCGCTGAAGATGCTCGACATCAGACCATTCCCCTCTTCCATGTCGATCAGCCACGCAGCATACACATGGTGCACGACGAACGCCAGGATCAGGTACATAATGATATGATGACCAAGCCGCAGCGTCTGGAGCGAGACCAGCGACGTCACCCAGTTGGTGAGGGTATGCCAGATGCTCGCGGGGTGCAACTGCCCGTAGAGCGTAAAGCCGGTGAAGACGCTCAGACCGTACAGGAAGACGATGATCATGTACGATGTGCCCGCCAGCGCATTGTGCCCGGCCACCTCTGGCGGATTGCGGCGCAGGAAAAAATAGTACTGGATCGCATGCCACATGTTTGTGCGCCCCTCCTTCGTCAGGAAGGGGAACAATCCGCGCCAGCTCGCCCACTGGTTGCCGACAA
The DNA here is from genome assembly GCA_030550675.1 of Chloroflexota bacterium. GTDB lineage: Bacteria > Chloroflexota > Chloroflexia > Chloroflexales > Roseiflexaceae > Roseiflexus. The sequence continues at coordinate 6,832 of JAUQOW010000149.1, read as the reverse complement.
ACGCCCAGTAGGTGCGCAGGAGCAGACTCGCCACGAAGACATAGGCGAACGCGAAGTGGAGGAACCGCATCGTCCCCATGAAGTAGATGCCCCACGGTTCGCGCGGACTTACGAAAATGTACGGGTTGGCGATGTAGTAGCCGGTGAACGAGAGCATGACGATGCTCAGCACGTTGACCCAGTGCGTCAGGCGAACCGGGACTTCCCACACGTAGACTCGTCGTCGCATGGCACACCTCACTGCACCCTGACGCGGGTGATCTCAACGCCACGGGCATCCACCAGGTGAACCGCGCACGCCATGCATGGGTCGAATGAGTGGATGGTGCGCAGGATTTCAATCGGTTGCTCCGGATCGGCGACAGGCGTATCGATCAGCGCGGCTTCGTAGGGTCCGCGCACATCGCGCGCATCGCGCGGCGAACCATTCCAGGTCGTCGGAACCACCGCCTGATAGTTGACGATCCTGCCATCCCTGATCCGCACCCAGTGTCCCAGCGATCCGCGCGGCGCTTCCATCGATCCCCAGCCGACCGCTTCTTTGGGCCAGTTCGCCGGACTCCATTTTGTGCTGTTGTGAATTGCCAGGTTGCCCGACGCCATGTTCGCCGCCAGTTCGTCGATCCATCCCGGCAACAGTTCCGCAATCAGCGCCGTTTCAATCGCACGGGCAGCCGTGCGTCCCAGGGTTGAGAAGAGCGCTGCCGGGCCAACCCCTAGCTGCTTGAGCGTCGCGTTGACCAGCTCCTGAATGCGCTGCTGACCAGACGCATACCCGACGAGCATGCGCGCCAGCGGTCCGACTTCCATCGGCATATCGTCGTAGCGCGGCGTCTTGAGCCAGGAGTATTTGCTGTCGGTGTTGAGCCACTCGTAGGGCGGCTGCGGACCGGTGTAGTTCGGGATGGTCTCGCCTCTCCACGGATGGAGCGCTTGCTGATCGCCTTCGCTGTAGCGGAACCAGGAATGCGCCACGTACTCAGTTACGCGCTCGTGGTTCATCGGCAGCGGCTTCTGGTTGATGTTCTTGTTCACGATAACGCCGCGCGGCAACCAGTAACTGGCGACATTGCCATCCTTTGCAGCGGGGAAATCGCCATACGACAGATAGTTGCCCACGCCAGCGCCGATCTCGGCCCAGTCTTTGTAGAATGACGCGATAGCAAGAACATCAGGGAGGTAGACTTTATTCACAAACGTGCGCGCTTGCTCGGCGAGCATCTTCAGTTGCGCGATGCGGATCGTGTTGACGGCCTGTTGTGCATTCGGATCAAGCGGCGTCGCCATTCCGCCGACGAGATACGTCTGCGGATGGGGATTCTTGCCGCCGAGAATGGCGTGAATCCTGATCACGTCTTTCTGCCATTCTAACGCCTCCAGGTAATGCGCCGCCGCCATCAGGTTGGCTTCAGGCGGCAGGGCGTATGCCGGATGCCCCCAGTAGGCGTTGCCGAAGATCCCCAGTTGTCCGCTGTCCACAAACTTTTGCAATCGGTCCTGGACGCCCTTGAAATAAGCTGGCGACGATTTGGGCCAGTCAGAGATGCTCTGCGCCAGTTCCGCTGTCTTGACCGGATCGGCCTTAAGCGCGCTCACGATGTCCACCCAGTCCAGCGCGTGCAGATGATAGAAATGGATGACGTGGTCCTGCACATACTGCGCGCCAGCGATGATGTTGCGGATGAGCCGGGCATTATCGGGAATCTGAATATCGAGCGCGTTTTCGACGGCGCGCACCGACGCGAGGGCGTGGACGGTCGTGCAGACGCCGCAGATGCGCTGAGCAAACACCCAGGCGTCGCGCGGATCGCGTCCGCGCAGGACGATCTCCATGCCGCGGAACATGGTCGAACTGCTCCAGGCGTCAACAACGCGCCCACGCTCGATCTGCGCCTCGATACGCAGGTGCCCTTCGATGCGCGTGATCGGGTCTATTGCGATCTTTGCCATAGCGCTTCCTCCGCTGCTCTGCTCAACCTATCAGGACGCGGACGGTCCATCCTGCCCGGAACGGGCGCTCTCCTCGCTTTCACCCAGGGCAATAGCCTTCCCCGCTTCTTCCTTCGACGCCTCGGATGGTTTGACCGGTCCTGCAATCTGTTCCACAACACGAACCGTGCGCTCTGCGGCTTCCACCAGCGTCTCGCCGCCATCGTGCGCAGCGATAGGCTGCATACGCGCCCGGACTGCGCTTGCGACGCCGTGAATGATGCCAGCCGCAGCGACCGCGCCAACCGCGATGGCGCCCAGCGTATCGGCGGTTACTTCGACGCCAAAGCCTTCCACGTTGGGCAGGCGCTCGTAGAAGGGGGTCATTGTATCCCAGAAGCGCGGTGACATACAGCCGACGCATCCGTGCCCGGCGCCGATGGGCCAGTATGACGTTCCATTCCATCCGACAGCCGGGCAGTTCGAGAGAGTTTGCGGTCCTTTGCATCCCATCTTGTACAGACACCATCCCAGGCGGTGCCCCTCATCGCCCCAGCGCTCAACGAAGCGACCGGCGTCGAAGTGACCCCGGCGCTCGCAGTTGTTGTGGATGAGCTGTCCGTAAGCGAAGAAGGGGCGTCCCTGCTCGTCGGTGGCTGGCAGTTGCTTGAATGTCAGGTAGTGAACGATGACCGCAGTCAGGTTCATGACGTTCATCGGGCAGCCCGGCAGGTTGATCAGATTCTTGAGCCCAGGCACCGCCTGACGCACTCCGACTGCGCCGGTCGGGTTCGGGCTGGCGGCGGGCCAGCCGCCGTCCCAGGCGCACGCGCCAACCGCAATCGTCGCCAGCGCATTCGAGCACACACGTTCCGCGATACTGAGCGCTGTGCGACCGCCAATGGTGCAGTACACTCCGCCGTTGGCGATCGGAATCGACCCTTCAACGATCGCAATGTACTGACCGGGGTAGTGTTCCACCACGGCATCGAGCGACTGTTCGGCGCGGTGACCGGCTGGCGCCATGATGGTCTCGTGGTACTCCAGGCTGATCTGCTCCAGTACGATGTCGGCAACGCCGGGTGACTCAGCGCGCAGGAAGGATTCGGTGTTGCCAGCGCAATCTTGAAATTCCAACCAGACGACCGGAAGACGTTCTGCAGTGTTCAGCGCTCTGGCAATGCGCGGGGTGAAGGTGGAGGGCAGGGCGAGCGTTGCAGTCATGGCAGCGCAGAACTTGAGAAATTGACGGCGCGAAACGCCGCGCGCCGCCAGGCGTTCCTCCAACGACAAAGGGCGAGCAGGCATACGCGACCTCCTCGGCTCGGGGAACCGGTTGCGCTACACGATACAAATATTCGTTCGGAAGGGTCGATCAAGAACGGGACGGAGAGAAGTGCGTTGTGGGCAGAGTATAGCAGTGATGCGGACGTGTTGCGTAGCAGTTCGGCTACAAAAGGTTAACGAGCGGTAACTCCCTGCTCACACCCGATAACGACGCCATCGCGCATATGGTAGATGGTGGAGGCGAACTCGATCACCGTCGGGTCGTGCGATGCCATGATCAGCGTCACCCCCTCCTGATCGCAGAGGGTGCGCAGCATCGTCAGCACCCGTCGTCCGGCGCGGCTGTCGAGATCCCCGGTTGGCTCGTCCGCCAGAATGATCCGCGGGCATGTGACCAGCGCCCGCGCCAGGGCGACACGCTGCTGCTGACCGCCGCTCAATTCATAGGGTCGGTGATCGGTCCAGTCGGTCAGACCGACGGCGGAAAGGACCCGGCGCACGCGCGCGTCCCACCGGTGACGAGGCGTTTGCCCTGTCAGGCGCAATGCCAGTTCAACGTTCTCGAAGGCGGATGATGTTGGCAGGAGCGCAAAACTCTGGAACACGAATCCGATCTGACGCCGCAGGCGGGTCAGTTCGTCGGGACGCATCTGATCAATACGCCGCCCTTCAATGACGACGCTGCCGCTTGTCGGTCGGTCAAGCCCGCCGATGATGTTCAGCAGCGTCGTCTTGCCGCTGCCGCTTGGTCCCATAAGCGCAACAAACGCGCCCCGTTCAACGGTGAGATCAATGCCGCGCAATGCGTGAACGGCGCGAGCGCCTGCCCCGAAGACGCGCGTTACGCCTCTGACGTCGATCAGTGGAGTGGCTGGCTCAGCCGGGGAGGTCACAGGGGATGCGTCATCCTCATAGAGATAATGGTGGTGTTGATCACCAGTTGTTTCCTCGGTCGAAATGGCGATCCGGTCGTCTTCCGCCGGGCGAATGAGAATGCCGCCATCGACGAGTTCGACTCGCGCGCGCCGCCCGATCCCCGCGAGCGCCCGCTGATCGCCGGGGATCTGCAAGCGCCCGGCGCGGTCAACGACGACGAGTTCTTCGGCGGCGCGCGCGCGCGCGATTCGTCCCGCTGCCGCCGATATTCCGTCGCCCGACGTTTTTCCGTCGTCGCGGCGCGTCTCGGTGCTGGTTCGCCCGTCGCGGATGGCGATCACCCGGTCTGCCTGCTCCGCTACGCGCGGGTCGTGCGTGACGAGGACAACCGTCAGACCATAGCGCGTCCGCAGATTGCGGAGCAGCGCCAGCACCCGCTGCGCCGTCTCCCAGTCCACCTCGCCGGTCGGTTCGTCGCCGAGCAGGATGCGCGGTCGGTTCGCCAGCGCACAGGCGATGGCGACGCGCTGCTGCTGACCGCCGGACAATTGAGTGACTGGGGTTGAAGCTTTTTCCGCCATGCCAACCGCTTCCAGCAGTTCGTTTGCCCAGGCGCGCCGCTCGCGCCCGCTGCGCCCGGCAAAGGTCATCAGCAGCTCGATGTTCTCGCGCGCGCTGAGGTAGGGCAGCAGGTTGCGGGTCGTCTGCTGCCAGATGAAGCCAACGCGCTCACGACGATAGGCGCTCAACTGGGCAGGCGTCAATGTCGTCAGATCGAGACCATCGACGATCAACTGCCCGGCGGATGGGCGATCCAGACCGCCAATCGCGCTGAGAAGCGTGGATTTGCCGGAGCCGGACGGACCAACCAGCGCCAGAAATTCCCCCCGCGCCACTTCCAGGTCTAGCCCCTGCAACGCCACCACCTCAAGTTCGGCGACTTTGTAGATTTTCACCAGACCACTGGCATGGATAATGTGATCGGTTGTGTTCATGCTCGGTCGTATCGCGCAATAAACGAAAGGTTTCAGCGAATAAGCGCATAGCGTCAATGCTCAACGTTCAACGTGCAACATGCAACGTTCAACCTCTGCTTCTCGCTCATCACTCGTCACTCATCACTCAGTTCACATCCCCCAGCTTCACCGCCTGGAACAGCCGGACTCGCGCCAGCGACGCGCCGAGCGCCAGCAACGAGAGCATGAGCGTGACGCCGAATGCCGCATAAATGCTCGCCATGCTTTCCCACGCCAGGCGCGGCGGGTAGGCGGGCACGCCAGGATACGGACCCACGCCGACTTGCATGAAGGGCACAATCAGCAGCGCCGCCAGCGCGCCGATCCCGCTGCCAGCCGCGAGTCCCGCGCCAATGAGCAGCAGTTGCTCCAGTAACAGGGCAGCCGCAACCCCGAATCCGCTCAAGCCCAACGCCCGCAGCATGCCCAGCTCAATTGCGCGGCGGCGCGCGGTGATGAACCCCGCCACCAGAAAACCGAGCAGCGTCAATGCGCCAGCCGTCAGAAAGCCAATGGTCAGGACGCCAAACAGTCCCTGGCGCTGCGGACGAGCCTGCTCGCGCGCGATAAGCGTCGCAACGTCGAGGACATCAATCACCGGGATGCCCAACCCGCGCACATTGGCAACCACTTCTTCGATGGGAATCGCCGGGTCGCGCGTGATCCAGACATCATACGGGTACTGCCCGCCCATTTCATCGAAGATGTAGTTCAGATTGGCGACGATGATCGGTCCGTCCTGCGGATAGAAGCCGGGCCAGAGGTCGATGGCGGCGACAATGCGAAAGCGCACCTCGCGCTGATCGCCGTAGAGCCGCAGCGTAGCGGGCAACGCATCACCGATCCGTAAGCCATCGCCCAGCAGGTCGCGGCTGACGAGGGCGCCGTTCGGGTAACGCGCCAGCAGGTTCATCAATCCGCCAAGCGACTCGCCGCCGCCCCAGGCGCGGTCGAAGCGGGTGATCACCTTCGGAAAATCGATGCGATCAATCCCGATCAACTGCGCCTGTCTGATGCTTGCACCAGCGTTGATGAACGCGTCGTAGCGCCCGACCCGCGCAGCCGCCCGCACACCCGGCGCCTGAAGATGCTCGCTCACGGGCACGAACAGGAAGCGCGCCTCTTCCCGAATGTCGCGGCGCTGTGGCTGCGGCGGTCTGCCGGGTTGACCGGGGCGCGCGCGCTCGGCGCTCTCGCCTGTCTCGAAGAGCTGGGACATCGCGCCAACCCGATAGGTCAGTTCAGTGCGCATCGCTCCATCGAGCGTGTCCGCCATGGTGGAACTGTACGTTGCCAGGCTGAGCGTCAGGATCAGCAGAAGCAAAGCGCCGCGGTAGTTATCGGTCTGCCGCGCCAGTGCGCGTAGCGTGACCAGCGGCGCAACCCATGCCGGGATCGTCGCCAGCCGCGCCAGACCTTCCAGCATCAGCGGGATGAGCCGCAGCGCCAGCAGACCGAGCGCAAAGCAGAGAAGCGCCGGGGTTGCTACCAGCAACGGATTGCTGAACGGGTCCGCATTCCCCTGAAACAGTCCCCCGCCGGTTTGCAACTGATAGACGCCGTATGCCGCCGGGATCAGAAGCAGCAGATCGAGGTAAGCGCGCTGCCAGAAGGGAGGTCGCAGGGCGCGCGCCGCCTGTTGCTGTTCTTCCACCAGGGTGCGCCGTGTCGCCGCAAACGCCGGAACCAGCGACGCAGCCACGGTGATTGCCAGGACAACCAGG
>JAUQOW010000148.1 GCA_030550675.1 Chloroflexota bacterium | reverse complement strand
CGCAGCGGCGTCTGGGACCGATTGGTCTCGTGCGTGCGCTCTACGATCCGGATGTTCAGCGCATTGCCGCGCTGCTGGTCGATTTCGCCCGGCGCTTTGGCAAGTCGCTGAACGGCAATGGAAAGGGAACTGCCAATGGCAACGCCACGACTCCTTGAGATTCGCCAGGGGGTGCTCAGCAAGAACGACCGCCTGGCGGCTGAGTTGCGGAACCGTTTTACGGCGGCTGGCGTTTTTGTGGTCAACCTGCTCTCCAGCCCTGGCGCTGGCAAAACCCGGCTGCTCGAAGAAACGATGCGCCGCATGCAGCAGCGCGACCTGCGCGTGGCGGCGCTTGTCGGCGATCTGGCGACCGACAACGACGCGCAGCGCCTGGCGCGCAGCGGCGCTCCGGTGCGCCAGATTCAGACCGGTGATATGTGCCACCTGGAAGCGCACCTGATCGAGCGCTACCTGGAAGGCTGGAACCTGAACGATTTTGACGTGCTGTTCATCGAAAATGTCGGCAACCTCGTCTGCCCGACAGGGTACGACCTGGGTGAGGCGGCGCGCGCAGTGCTGCTGTCGGTGACCGAGGGCGAGGATAAGCCGTTGAAATATCCTGGCGCATTCGTGTCGGCGGATTGCGTTGTGGTCACCAAGGTCGATCTGGCGGAGGCGGTGGAGTTCGACATCCGCGCAGCCGAAGCGAACATCGCCTCGGTCCATCCCGGCGTGCCGGTTCTGTACACCTCGGCGCGCACCGGCGCCGGGCTGGACGACTGGATCGCCTGGCTCGATGCACGACGGCTTGCGATGTCGGCGGTGGCGGAAGCTGCTTCAGGTAGAGAGGGCTGACAACCCTCTCGCAGACTGGCGCCTGGTGCGAGTCTATGGGACGGTGTAAACGCAAGTTACGACGATATGGCGCCAGACGACAGCGTTCCTCGAACGTTTGACGCGAAGACGCAAGAGGCGCAGAGCGTCGTTTTCGCGCCTCCGCGTCAACCCTTCTGAAAACTCTAGTAAAGGAGCACGTGGCAGTATGGCAACTCTGTTATGGTTCCAGGGCGGCGCATGCAGCGGGAATACCATGTCGTTTCTCAACGCCGAGGAACCAACGGTCTGCGACCTGTTGACCGACTTCGGCATTGAGTTCCTCTGGCATCCCTCGCTCGGCATGGAACTGGGAGAGCAGGCGCAGGCGCTGTTCCACGCGCTGGCGCGCGGCGAGAAGCCGCTGGACATCTTCGTGTTCGAGGGAACGGTCATTCGCGCGCCGCACGGCACCGGGCGCTACAACATGTTCGCCGAGCGCCCAATGCTGGAGTGGGTGCAGATGCTTGCGCCGCAGGCGGGCATTGTCGTCGCCATCGGCGATTGCGCCTGCTGGGGCGGCATTCCGGCAGTCGCGCCCAACCCGTCGGACTCGATCGGTCTGCAATTCCTGCGGCGTGAGTTCGGCGGCTTTCTGGGGAAAGATTTCCGCTCGAAACTGGGTCTGCCGGTAATCAACATCCCCGGATGCCCGGCGCATCCCGACTGGATCACGCAGATTGTCGTAGCGCTGGCAACTGGACGCGCGCACGATATTGCCCTCGATGAACTCAATCGTCCGAAGACGTTCTTCACCAGCTTCACGCAAACCGGCTGCACCCGCAACCAGTACTTCGAGTACAAGCAATCGACGATGGAGTTTGGCCAGGGCACGCGCAAAGGGTGTCTGTTCTACGAATTCGGTTGCCGTGGACCGATGACGCGCTCGCCGTGCAACCGCATTCTCTGGAACCGCCAGTCGAGCAAGACGCGCGCCGGTATGCCCTGCACCGGATGCACTGAGCCGGAGTTCCCCTTCTTCGACCTGGCGCCCGGCACGGTGTTCAAAACGCAGAAGATCAGCGGCACAATCCCGAAGGACATGCCCGCCGGTCTCGATCCGATCAGTTACATGGGGCTGGCCGCCGCGGCGCGCGTTGCTGCGCCTCAGTGGGCGAAAGAGGATATGTTTGTCGTCTAGCCGCAACGTTCCAGAGGAGAGAGCGCAATGACTGCGACCGTCAGTACAAAACGCATGGATCTCCACGTGAGTCCGCTAGGGCGCGTGGAAGGCGACCTCGACCTGCGCGTCATCGTCGAGGATGGGGTGGTGACAAAAGCGTGGACGGAAGCCGGCATGTTTCGCGGCTTCGAGATGATTTTGAAGGGGAAAGACCCGCAGGCGGGGCTGATTGTGACGCCGCGCATCTGCGGCATCTGCGGCGGCAGCCATCTGTATAAGTCCGCGTTTGCGCTGGATGTCGCCTGGCGCACCGAACTGCCGCCCAACGCGCTGCTAGTGCGCAACATTGCGCAGGCGTGCGAGACGTTGCAGAGCGTACCGCGCTGGTTCTACGCACTGTTCGCCATCGACCTGACGAACCGGCGTTACGCGAAGGCGAAGGGGTACGACGAAGCCGTGCGTCGCTTCGCACCGCTGGTAGGCGAGTCGTATGAGCGTGGCGTCACCCTCTCGGCGAAACCGGTCGAGATCTACGCGATCTTCGGCGGGCAGTGGCCCCATTCGAGCTTTATGATCCCCGGCGGAGTGATGTGCGGTCCGACCCTGTCCGATGTGACCCGCTCGATTGCCATTCTGGAGGAGTTCCGCCACAACTGGCTCGAATCGCGCTTCCTGGGATGCTCCGTTGATCGCTGGCTGGAGATCAAGACGTGGGAAGACATGCTAGCGTGGGTCGATGAGAATGAGTCGCAGCACAATTCCGACCTGGGCTTCTTCCTGCGATTTGGGCTGGAGATCGGGCTGGACAAGTTTGGCGCCGGGTGCGGCAACTACCTGGCAATGGGCACCTACCTGCACCACGAGAAGTACAACCGTCCCACGATCGAGGGACGCAACGCGGCGCTCATCCAGCGTTCCGGCATCTACGCCAACGGCAGGCACTACGAGTTCGACCAGGCGCGGGTGCGCGAGGATCACACCTACTCGTTTTACCAGGGCAGCGGGCTGCTCCATCCCTTTGAGGGACGCACTGAGCCGATGGACCCGGCGGAAGCCAAGCGCCAGGGCAAGTACACCTGGGCGAAGGCGCCGCGGTACGAGATCGATGGTCTCGGCTACGTGCCGCTCGAAGTCGGTCCGCTGGCGCGCCAGGTCATTGCCGGGAAGCCAGGCGAAGCGTGGCAGGACGTTGATCCGCTCTTCTCCGACATTATCGCCAAAAAAGGACCAAGCGTGCTGGTTCGCGTGCTGGCGCGGCTGCACGAGGAAGCCAAACTGTACAAGAAGGTCCGCGAGTGGCTTGGCGAGATCGACCTGCACGACCGCTTCTACATCAAACCGGTCGAGCACGAATTCGGCAGAGGCTTCGGCGCCACCGAGGCGGCGCGCGGCGCCCTTGCCGACTGGATTGTGCTGGAGAACGGCAAAATCGCCAATTATCAGATCATCACGCCGACTGCGTGGAATATCGGACCGCGCGACAGCCAGAACGTCGATGGACCGATGGAACAGGCATACATTGGAACGACCATCCAGGACCCCGGCGATCCGGTTGAACTGGGGCATGTGGCGCGCAGTTTCGACTCCTGTCTGGTCTGCACCGTCCACGCCTACGACTCGAAGACCGGCAAGGAGATTGGCGTCTACCGCATCGGCGAGACGGGATAGATGAAGACGCTGATCATCGGATGCGGCAATCTGCTGCGCGGCGACGATGGCGTGGGTCCGATCCTTATTCGCCGGTTGTGGGAGATCGGGCTGCCGGAAGGTGTTCGCGTGGCGGACGGCGGAACGGCAGGGATGGACGTGGCATTCCAGATGCGCGGCGCGGATCGGGTGATCATCGTGGACGCCTGCCGCACCGGCGCGACCCCCGGCACGCTCTACCGCGTGCCGGGGGAGCAACTCGCGCAACTGCCGCCGCCGACAGGGATCAACCTCCATGCCTTCCGCTGGGACCATGCACTGGCGTTTGGGCGCTGGCTGCTGAAGGACGCCTACCCGCGCGACATTACTGTGTTTCTGATCGAAGGCGAATGCTTCGATCACGGCGCGCCGTTGAGTCCCGCAGTGCAGGCGCGAATGGAGGAACTGGCGCAGTCGCTCGCCGCGACTCTCAATACAACCGATGCTATCTGTGGAGTTGACTGAGAACGGGTATCTTCATCTTCCCGCCGATCTGGCGCAGCGCTACTTTCCAAACGATGCGCTGGTCGCAATGGTGCGCGATGGCGAGTTATGGCTGCTGCCGACGCGCGGACCGGCAGCGGGAGGATTGTTGCTCAAACAGCGCAACCGGCAGGGAGACCGCAGCGTGCTGATCCGGGACGTGTTGCCGCCCGACACGCCCCCCGGCTGGCGGGCGGCGCACTGGGACGATGAACGCGGCGCGTTGCGGGTTGTGCTCACAGATAACGGCGCCAAATCATCCTGATCGGCGGCCAGGGGGCGTTGAATGTTGAACGTTGCACGTTGAACGTGAGAGCGGCATGCAGGCGCGCTGCCTGTACTCCAGGCAAAGCGTGACGAGCGCCGGGCAGTCGCCTCGTCACTCATCACGCGGCACTGACCGGCGCGCCGCACGCGCACCCGTGGACAGCGAGAATAAGGTACGGGAACGGTGCATCATCGTGAGACCTGAAGACTCATCCGTCCATCCAGACACGCCGCAGGGGGTTGCCACGCTCATCGGCTATGAGCAGGGGCAGTGGGTCGTGTATCTGGAGGTCGCCTTTCCTGACGGCGCGCGCCGTCATCGGATCAGCGCCCATCGCACCAGGCGACTGGCGGAGATCGCAGCCGATATGTACCGTCGCGGCGCCATGCGCGACGCACCGTTTCGAGACGAAGGATTGTAGTGCGAGAATCAGCATGACCCATCGACTGTTCCATCCGCAGCCGCTTGGCATCTTTCCGCTCCCCGCCGGGTATCTGGTCATACCGGCGACAGACGGCGGCGCCGACCTGTGCGCGGCGCTGCTGCAAGGTCATGTGCCTGAGCGCGTCCCGGATCACCTGCGCTTTTACACACTGGCGCTTGCGGGCGATGCCGACGGAGCGCGGCAGTTGTTGGCAGGCGATCTTTCCCCCGAAGCGCGCTACAACCGCTTCGTGCTGCGCAGCACTCCGGACGATTACGCGCGCTTGCGCAACGAACTTGATGGTGAGCTCGGTGCACTGCTCGACCTCGTGGCGTACACGACCGGCATCATCGACCAGCCGCCATCCCCGGAAGGATGCCGTGGCGAGGTGGCAGCATGCATCCTTGCCGCACATGCGGCACACGCGCTGGAGATCGACCGGCGCGAGGTCGCCTATGCGATGCTCCAGCGGGCGGTTGCCGAAGTGCGCGACGTATCGCCCCTCTTCGCCGCGCAGTTGCTCGGCGACCTGGCGGAAATGCAGGCGCTCAACGATGTTCCCGATGCTGCGATCCAGTCGTTGCGCGACGCGCTGGCGTTGATCGGGCGGCAGAGCCTGCCCGACGTGCGCGCGCACCTGGCGTTGCGGTTGGGCATGCTCTACCAGGAATGCGCCGAAGGACGGCGTACCATGCTGCTCGAGGCAAGCAAATGCTACCAGGAGGCGTTGCGCTTCTATACGCGCGATACAGCGCCCGAACTCTATGCGCTGGCGCAAAACAATCTGGCGCTCGTCTACCTGGCAATGCCGTTGACCGAAGCCAGCGATCAGTTGCGCAAAGGGATCGCGGTGCAGGCATTGCGCGAGGCGCTGACGATCTACACCCGCGAGACGCACCCTGATCTCTGGCGTCGCACGCAACTCAACCTGGCGAATGCGCTTCAGTACCTGCCGTCGGCGAACCTGCACGACCATCTGATCGAAGCGGTTGGACTGTACGATGAGCTGCTGGCGACCTGCGATCCGCGCTGCGATCCGGCAGGATATGCGCGCATCCTCGCCAACCAGGGCAATGCGCTGGCGCACCTGGGGGACTTTGCGCGCGCTCGTCAGCAGTTGAGCGAAGCGCGGCGCCTGTTTGCCGCGTGCAACGAGGTTGATGCGGTGACTGGCGTCGATGAAGTTCTGGAGGAGATCGCACGGCAGGAAGCCGCCATCAGCGCGGAGAACGGTTATGGAAGCGTATCAGCGCCTGCAGTTTGATCTGCTGCTCGGCATCGCCGTCGAACGCTTCGTCGAGCGGATCACGCACCGCTGCGGTGGATATGAGGCGGCGCTTGCGCAGTTGCGCGCCGACCCGCAGGGCGAAGGCGTCTGGCTCGATACGTTTGTCCAGGCGTTTCTGCGCGATTTCCTGCTCGACAACCCGGCAGGCGCATGTTTTATCCTCCAGGCGCTCGAACGCCGCCGGATCGCCGCGCCGCCAGCAGGGACGATTGGGAGCATGCTGGAACAGATGGCGCTGCGCGCCTTCGCCGATCTGCTCGCCGCCAAAACCCAGGAGGCGCTGGAAATGTCTGGTGCAACCGGAGAAGGATCCTGAAAGCAGGAGCCAGGAGGCTGGGGCTGAAGCCCTGGCTGAGATAAAGTCCCTCTGGGGCTTCCACGTTCTGAGCGATGGCTTATTAGTCAGTAAACGAAGTTTTCTTACTTTTTAGCTCTGCGCGCAACGAAGGGCATCCTGCATCAGGACACGGCGGACTCTTCGCCACACGCAACCGATGAATCACCGGAAGGGCGCCGGCATAATGGGTCAGGACACGACGCTCCGGCTGCCAGCGATTGAAATCGCCCCTGAAGGGCCTGCGGCCGCCCGTCCGCCTGCGCGGACGGGAACGGCGGCGTCCAAGCAGGTGGACGCCCGGCGCGACTTCAGTCGCCAGCCCAGGCGCAGCGCCACAGAGACGCGCTTGATTGCCGCCTGACCATGCATGCCTGGACCATCACCGGAAAATGTGCTTTACAGACTAATCAGCCGTCGGGCACAAGGCGAATGTTGGATTATGTTGTGAATGTTCATTAGTCCGCAGCTCAAAGGATGCGTAGCGTGATAGGGTATACCGGACTCCATTAGCCTATAGCTCTTGAGACGTGAGCAACTGCTATGACAACGACACGCAACGGACACAATGCTGCCATCGACGAACTGGAGCAGCTTGCGGCGCGGATCGACCAGGCGGCAGCGGCGGTGAACAAACTGGATGAGCAGGCGCGCGACCGCGCGCTCGAACTGCAACATGCGGTCGAAGCCTTCCACAAGGCGGCGCTCACCCGCATGGTGCGCCGCTTGAAGGACGACCCGCGCGGCAAGGAACTGCTCTTCGAGATGGTGGACGACCCGCTGATCTACGCGCTCTTCGCCCGCCACGAGATTGTGCGCCCGAACATTGTCGTGCGCGTCTCGCGCGTCCTCGACGCAGCGCGCCCCTACATCCGCTCGCACGGCGGCGATGTCGAACTCGTCGAAGTGCGCGACAACGTGGTGTACGTCCGACTACACGGCAGTTGCAACGGGTGCTCGCTTTCGGCAGTGACGCTGCGCAACGAAATCGAAGCCGCGCTGCGCGCTAATGTTCCCGAAATCACCGGTGTGCAGGTTGTCGCCAACGAAGCAGTGCCGGCGCTGATCATGCCCGAAAGCATCGGTGTGCGCGACCATCTCGCCGGATGGGTCGCCGGTCCGCTGGCAGGCGATGTGCCTCCCGGCTCGATGTATCGCCTGGCAACCGATCAAGCGGACATTCTGATTATCAATCTCGACGGTCGGTTGAGCGCCTTTCGCAACGCCTGCGCACATCAGGGGCTGCCGCTCGACGGCGGGTTGCTCGACGCGGAGAGCGGCACGCTCACCTGCCCGTGGCATGGCTTCTGCTACGATGCTGGCAGCGGCGAATGCCTGACCGCGCCGCAGGCGCAACTGGAGCCATTTCCGCTGCGCATCGAACAGGGGCGCATCTGGGTGCGCCCGACGCAGGGATAGGAGGAGACCGATGGCGCGCCCCCTCGTCTGGATCGGCGCGCACTCGCCAGGTGCGCTGACGCTCCCATCCGCCGACCCGACGCCGTCGCATCTCTACGCGCCACGCGGCGTCTATCTCGATGAGCAGCATCTGATCGTCGCCGACTCTGGCAATCATCGCGTGCTCATCTGGCATGGCGTTCCTGACCGCGATGGACAACCGGCCGACGTTGTGCTGGGTCAGTCCGATTTCTACAGCGAAGGACCGCAGGCTGCCGGTCGCGGTCCACGGTACGGCATGTACCTGCCGACCGGGGTGATCGTGATTGATGGACGGTTGTACGTCGCCGATTCCTGGAACCATCGCATTCTGGTGTGGAACCGTATTCCTGAGACATCGAGCGTTCCGCCGGACGGCGTCATTGGGCAGGCGGACCTGGACGGGTGCGAACCGAATCGCGGCGGCGTCGTTACAGGATGCGGCTTTTACTGGCCCTACGGCATCGGATGGGTTGCCGGTCGTTTCTACATCGCCGATACCGGCAACCGCCGTGTGCTCGGCTGGAACGGCATCCCCGGCGACCGCCAGCCGCCCGACCTGGTGCTCGGTCAGAACGACGAGTACAGCCATGCCGAAAATCGCGGCGACGCGCCGTCAGCGTGTTCTTTCCGCTGGCCCCACGCAATTGCTGGCGATGATACGACGCTGTACGTCGCCGATGCCGGCAACCACCGCGTGCTCGGCTGGACGCCGATCCCCGTGCGTGATGCACCGGCGTGCCTGGCGCTCGGGCAACGCGACTTCCAGAGCGCATGGGAGATGCCGCATACGCAGCCAGGTCCGTCCGCGCTCCGGTTTCCGTATGCGGTCGTGTGCGAATCCGGCAGGCTGATCGTCGCCGACACCGCCAACAACCGGGTGCTGGTGTGGCATTCCTTGCCGCGCGAAGGCGCGTTCCTGCCCGCCGACGCCGTCATCGGACAGCCGGATTTCGTGGGCAACGGCGAAAATCGCTGGCAGGCGGTCGAACGTGACACCCTTTGCTGGCCCTATGGCATCTCCTGTTGCCACAATCGGCTGGCGATTGCCGACTCGGGGAATAATCGTGTTATCATATGGGATATCAGCGACTGACGTCCTTCTCCGCCCTTGATTCGTTTTTTCTCGAACATGTCTTTGTTTGAACGTCTTGCATGTCGCCTTTTTCGACGCACGCATAGCGCAGGGAGGATCGGAGGACGTCTCACCCTCCGAAGAATCCAACTGGCGGCGGAAAGGCATTAGAGCGGCGCTCATTGATGCGGAACCGCCGGATTGATGAACCCGGCAACCGTACAGCGGCGATACGCAACCGCATAACCAGATCGATAACGTGGGAAAGGGCAGCGCTATGTGTCTTGGCATTCCAGGTCAGGTCAAAGAAATCTATGAAATGAACGGCATTCGCATGGGTAAAGTCGATTTCAACGGCATTGTCAAGGAGGTTTGCCTGGCATATCTGCCCGACATCGCTGTTGGCGACTATACGATTGTGCATGTCGGGTTCGCCATTACGCGCCTCGATGAACAATCGGCATTGGAGACGCTGGCGCTGTTCCAGAGCATCGGCTTGCTCGATGAAGAGTTGCGCACTGACGCGGCGGAGGAGGAAGCGGCATGAAGTACCTGGACGAATATCGCGACCCGGAGCTGGCGCAGCGGCTCTTTGCCGAGATTCGGCGCATCACCACGCGCCCCTGGGCGATCATGGAAGTCTGCGGCGGGCAGACGCACTCGATCATTCGCAACGGGATCGATCAACTGCTTCCAAAAGAAATCGAACTCATCCACGGTCCTGGCTGCCCGGTGTGCGTGACGCCGCTGGAGATTATCGACAAGGCGCTGGCAATCGCGTCTCGCCCCAACGTCATCTTCTGCTCGTTCGGCGATATGCTGCGCGTGCCCGGAAGCGCGAAAGACCTGTTCCGCATCAAGAGCGAAGGCGGCGATGTGCGCGTCGTTTATTCGCCGCTCGACGCCGTGCGCCTGGCGCAGCAGCACCCCGACCGCGAGGTGGTCTTCTTCGGCATTGGCTTTGAGACGACGGCGCCTGCCAATGCGATGGCCGTCTTGCAGGCGCATCGCCTGGGGCTGCGCAACTTTTCGATGCTGGTGTCGCATGTCCTGGTGCCGCCCGCCATTTCCGCCATTATGGAGTCGCCGACGAACCGGGTGCAGGGGTTCCTGGCAGCCGGGCATGTGTGCAGCGTCATGGGGACCTGGCAGTATCAGCCGCTGGTCGAACGCTACCGTGTGCCGATTGTGGTCACCGGTTTCGAGCCGCTTGATGTGCTGGAAGGGATCCGCCGCGTTATTCTGCAACTGGAATCGGGGCGCGCCGAACTCGACAACGCCTACGAGCGCGCCGTGCGACCGGAGGGAAACGTTGCCGCGCAACAGGTGTTGTCCGAGGTCTTCGAGGTGACCGACCGGGCATGGCGCGGCATTGGCGTCATCCCGCAGAGCGGCTGGCGCTTGCGCGACGCCTATCGCGCCTACGACGCCGAGGCGCGCTTCGCAGTCGGCGACATTCAGACGCGCGAGTCGCCGATCTGTCGCAGCGGCGAAGTGCTCCAGGGCATGCTCAAGCCCAATCAGTGCCCGGCGTTCGGCAAGGAATGCACCCCGCGCACCCCGCTTGGCGCTACCATGGTGTCGAGTGAAGGCGCCTGCGCCGCATACTACCAGTACGGACGGTTCATCAAGGCTGAGGAGGTGGGAGTCGCACGATGAGCGAAGGGTTGAACTTCGAGGGATGGTCCTGCCCGCTGCCGCTGCGCGATCACCCGAACATCGTCATGGGTCACGGCGGCGGCGGCAAACTCTCAGCAGAACTGATCGAGCATCTGTTTCTGCCCGCATTCGCGGAAGCGGGCGCAGTCGATCTGGGCGACGCGGCGCTGGTGACGATTGGCGGGGCGCGGCTGGCATTCTCGACCGACTCGTTCGTCGTGCGGCCCCTGTTCTTCCCCGGCGGCAACATTGGCGAACTGGCAGTCAACGGCACGATCAACGACATTGCCATGCGCGGCGCGCAGCCGCTCGTTCTCAGCGCCGGGTTCATTCTGGAAGAAGGGATGCCGCTCGATCAACTCGCCGCCATTGCGCGCAGCATGGGCGCGGCTGCGCGCCGCGCCGGAGTCACGCTGGTCGCTGGCGATACCAAAGTCGTTGATCGCGGGCATGGCGACGGGGTCTACATCAACACCAGCGGATTTGGCATCGTGCCGGAAGGGATCGACATTGGACCGACGCGGGCGCAACCGGGGGACGTGATCATCGTCAGCGGGACGATTGGCGACCACGGCATCGCCATTCTCAGCGTGCGCGAAGGACTCGAATTCGGCGCAACGATTGAATCTGACACCGCGCCGCTCAACGGGCTGGTCGCCGATCTGCTGGACGAAACGCGCAACATCCACGTCCTGCGCGATCCGACGCGCGGCGGGGTGGCATCAGCGCTTAACGAAATCGCGCGCGCCTCGCAGGTCGGCATTGTGATCGATGAACGCAACCTGCCGGTGCAGGACGCCGTGCGCGCCGCGTGTGAATTGCTCGGCATGGACCCGCTCTATGTGGCGAATGAGGGGAAACTGATCGCCATTGCGCCGCCTGCTGACGCCGAACGGCTGCTGGCGCGCATGCGTGCGCACCCGCTGGGGCGGCAGGCAGCCATCATCGGGCGCGTCACCGCCGATCATCCGGGGCTGGTGGCAGCGCGCACCGGCATTGGCGGCACGCGCATCGTCGATATGATGGTCGGCGAACAGTTGCCGAGGATTTGTTGAGCCTCCTGGTTCCGCAGATTGACAACATCCCACGCTATCCGTTAGACTTGGGTTGCCCAGAAAACTCTCCGCCATCATGCAATGGAGCAACCCCATGGACCTGAGCGATTACACGTTCGAGCCCAATCTGGCGCGCGCCACGACTATTCCGGCGCGCTGGTACGTCGATCCTG
>JAUQOW010000425.1 GCA_030550675.1 Chloroflexota bacterium | reverse complement strand
TGCTGCGGGCGCAGGAGAAGGCGCTGATCGGGTTCGCCAATCTGACGGTGCAGGAGCGCGAGGAATTGGCGGCGGTGATGCAGTCGCTGGTGAGCGGGATCGACCGCACGCTGAAGGAGATCGGGCAGACGGTCAAGACCGTCTCCGGCGTGGCGTTGCCGTTCGACAGCATGCTCGACGATAACGAGGATATCCGCGATATTCTCGATTACATCGGCGACACGCTGCAAACCGGCATCCTGGCGGAGACGACGCAGGAGTCCGGCGAGGCGCCGCAACACAGTCGCGCACACGAACACGAAGAGGCATCGCCGCGCAGCGTGCGTGAGCGCAGGCAACGGTAGGAGGACGCCGTGGCAGTGCGCAGCAAACCGCTTGGTCCCTCATCGCAGCGCCCGACACGACAGCAGCGCCCCCCTGCTGCAGTTCGGCTGCGCTCACTGCAAGTAGCGCCGCGCAAACCATTTGCGCCGTACCCGATTGTCGAGCCGCCAGCGCGCGCAGGAATTGGCGCTCCTGCTGGCGTTCTGATGATCCTCTTCGGGCTGCCGCTGTGGGCGCTCGGCGCCAAATACACCCTCGACGGCATCGTGATCGGCATCAATATGCTGGCGGCATTCCTCGAATTGCCCGCTCGCATTCCCGCGCCAACCGGATGGTGGAACCTGTTGCTCATTCCGGTTGGGCTGCTCTTCTCGTATGTCGAGTCCAGCGTGCGGTTGAACCTTTTTGGCGGACCGGCGCAACTGTTCGCGCTGATTGTCCTGCTTGTTCTGACCCACGGCATCGACATTTATACGACGTACCTGGGCATCTCCTCCCTGGCAGCGCAATCCTCCGGCATCGGGCAACTCCTCAATCTCTTCTGGTGGAGTCCGTACATCGCGGCGATTGTGCTGACCTATCTGCCTGAACTGCTCATTCGCGGCGGCTGGTCGCTCCTCACGGAATAACCTGGCACGCCGGGCAGTAGTGCGTTCCTCGCTGGGCAACAACGGTTTTGACAATCGTTGCCCCGCAGCGCGGGCACGGGCGCCCTTCGCGGTCATAGGCGTTGAAATGGTCCTGGTTCGTGCCGCGCGCGCCGTAGGAATTGCGGTAGTCGCGCAACGTGCTGCCGCCATTGGCGAGCGCCTGCCGCAATGCTGCGCGAATGCCGTCGTGCAGCGCAGCAACTTCGTCGGCGCTCAGTTCGGCTGCCGGGCGAAGCGGATGAATCCGCGCGCGCCAGAGCGCCTCGTCAGCGTAAATGTTTCCAATCCCGGCAATCGCCGATTGATCGAGCAGCAAGGGTTTGATAGCGCGTTTACGGTTACGCAGGATGTCCGCCAGACGCTCAACGGTGAACGCTTCTGAAAGCGGCTCCTCGCCATGCGCAGCGTTCAGCGCAGCAAGACCGGCGGCATCCAGCAGCCGCGCGCGCCCAAACTTGCGCGGGTCGCGGAAGAAAATCCGACGCCCGTCTTCCAGACGAATCACCAGATGTGTGTGTTTGTCCGGTTCGACATCAGCGGGATGAACCGTCAGACTGCCAGACATGCGCAGGTGCAGCGCCAGCGTCCAGCCATCGTCAAGAGCGAGCAGGATCCACTTGGCGCGTCGCCCCCATCCGCGCACCTGGCGACCGGCGAGCAGTCTGATGAACTCATCAGGCGAGGGGGTTTCCACCATCCGGGTCCAGTCGAGCCGCTCGACGCATGCGATGCGCGCGCCCGCGATCTGCATTCCCAAACTGTCAGCGGCGTGTTGAACTTCGGGCAACTCAGGCATTGTTTCATAGAGATGAATGTCGATTCGGTTCGGCAACATTATAGCGCGAACGAACGTTTCTTGATGAACCGTGGTACCATAGTCATAGCACCATTTCATGTTTCGAGATGATATGACGCTCTCCAACGCTCACTCTAATCTCCGCAGCGCAGTTCTGGTCGCGCTGATGCTCGCTGCGCTCGTCGCAGCGGGATCTGGCGTGGTTCAGCGTTTGGTTCCCGGATGGCAGCCGTTGTACCTGGTGACGGCCTGTTTTCTGATTGGACTGGAAGCGGGTATCGTGCACTACGTCGCGCGGTCGCAGCGTCTGACGTTCACCGAGCTGATGCGCTACCTGGCGCCGGAAATTTTCATTATGGCGGTGGTGATGCGCATCATTGCATCGCTTGGATTTGCGGACGCGCCGCTCGCCGAAAGCCTGACCCGCTGGCTCTACGATCCGCTGGCAGTCTTCGATGCCGCTTTCGGCGCGCATATGCTCACCGGATTGCTAACGGGCGCACTGGCGCACCTGGCGATGCGCGACCTCAGCACGCTGGCGCCGCTGCCGCGTGCGCCCGGCGATGAGGAGCGCCGCCTTGAGGCGCTGGTTGCGGCGGATCGTTCGCTGGCGCTGGAACGGATTGGCTCGCGGTTCATGATGGGGGGCGGAGTGCTGCTCCTGGCGCTCGCGGGAGAAGCTGTCAACACAAATGTGTCCGGCGGTTCGCCGCGCCCGCTGGCGCCGCTCAGCATTGC
>JAUQOW010000424.1 GCA_030550675.1 Chloroflexota bacterium | reverse complement strand
GCGGCTGCCGCCTTCAGCAGCAGGTCGACGCGCCGCTCGACCGGCACGCGACGCCATTCGGCGAAGCGGCGGTGCGCAGTTTCAATCGCGCGCTGCGCCAACGCCACATCAGCGCTCGCTGCATACCCGACGACCTCCGAAGGACGCGCCGGATTGACCGAAGCGATCGTGGCGTCGGTCATGATGCGCTCGCCGTCGATAATCAGCGGGTAGGTGCGCCCAAACTGCGCCCGCACGTCCGCCAGCGCCTGCTCCATCGCGGCAACATTGGCAGGGTCGTTGAAATCGGTGGGCGGTTCATTACGAAACGGCGGGAGGTTCATACGCTTCCTCCTGGAATACGCTTGCTCTACTGAAAATTATACACGACACGCCCTCCCGACGCGGCGGAAAGGGACACGGATCCACGCGGATACGACGGATGAACACGGATCGTTGCGTGGCAGTAAGGATCAATCCATGTGCATCCGTCCCGATCCGTGGTAATCCGTGGGCGCTCAGGCGTCATGTCAATCGGATCGTCCGGCAATGACCGTCACCGGTGCCGCGATTGCCCGCGCCAGTGATAATTTGTCGCAACACGCCGCTATTAAGAGCGCATGGATAGATGTTGAGCGAGTGGTGTGATCTGATTGAGGAGGAGCATGTGTCGCGCATCTCACGCAAAACAACGCTGATTGGCGCCGTCGTGGCGCTGGCGCTGATCGGCGCGCTGGCGGCAGGGTTCGTGCTGTTGCGCCCGCCACGGACCAACGCCTGGGAGTTCACCGGTCCGAACCGGGCGGAAATCGTGACGCTGGCGTTTGATCCGGCCACGCCGACCACGCTGTATGCAGGGGCTGATGACGGCGTGTACAAAAGTGAGGACGGCGGCGTGACCTGGCGCACCGCCAACAGACGCTTGCCGGGGGTGCGGACGCTCGCCGTCGATCCGGCAGCGCCGACCACAGTGTATGCTGGAACCAAGAACGGCGCCTACAAGAGCGACAACGGCGGCGCCACCTGGCGTGCTATCAACAATGGACTGGGCGAACGTCCTGCTGCCTATGCGCTGACGCTTGACCCGGCGAACAGCCAGATCGTCTATGCCGGAACCAGGAACGGCGTGTACCGGCGCGTGATCGACGCTGAACAACGCTGGCGGCCGTTTCAGTAAATGCGGCGCCTGGCGACGCCGGGGTCACAACGAGCGGCAACATCACCCGTGCGCCGATGTCGATCGCAACAGCGCCGAGGCGCGCCCGCACGCCCGCGCGCGAGGTGTTGTCTCCCAGAAAGACGAAGTTAGGCGTCTCGTAAGGGTCGATCGATCCGCTGAAGGCGGTGTAGTCGCGCAGCGCGCCGCTCAGGACGGTAACGCCGTCCCGGTCGAGCGTATAGCGATCCCCCCGGATGGTCAGAGCGTAGACGGCAAATTGGGCGGCGTTGATCGCCGCCCCCTCAGCCTGCGTAAACAGGTCGGGTTCCACGCCGCCCTCCTGCGCCCACACCCGATCGTTCCAGAACCCCAGTTCAATGCCGCGCCGATCGCTCGCCAACAGCGTGACGCTCCAGCCGGCGCGGTCGTCAAGACCGTCGCCGTTGTCGTCGGACGGCAGGCGGCGTTCTTCGATGATCTGCAAGGCGAAGCGGAGCGTAAACCCCACATGCCGGTCGAGCGCTGGCGCTCGCGCCGGGTCGATGCTCCATCCCGCAAGTTCAGCCAGATCGGTTGTGGTGGTCAACACTGTGCCGCTGCCGTCGAAGGTCGTGCGGGCATCGACCGGCGGCGGCAGCGCGGCGTAGCGCAACCGCCCCTGGCTCTCCGGCAATCCGCCACGCGCCGGATCGTAGAGTGACACGAACGGTTCAAACTGAACGGAGAAGGGGGCAGACGACGGCGCCGCGACGCTTCCGCCCGGCGCTGCAATCAACGCTGCTGCTGCGCATATCAGGATAGCGGTCTGAATACGAACCACAGGCATCGGTTTGAAACCGTCAGCCGACAGCTCGACGCCGCTAGAGCTGCATACCCCTAGCAAGGCTCCGAGCAAAGAGGGACACGGATTGACGCGGATACGACGGAACAACACGGATCGTTACGTAATGGCAAGGATCAATCCGTGCGAATCCGTCCCGATCCGTGTCCATCCGTGTGCTCTCATGCCGCTTGACACGCCCACGAGATCGGATATAATAGTTTAGAAATTATAAAAAATCTCCGCATTCTCACTGTTGCGCCATTTCCAGAAGGGACCGACCAGATGCTCCGGCATCGCAGCATACATCAAGGCAGCGCCTTCAGCCAACCCGTTGGACAGACATCTGCGACCGCTTTGCGCCTTTGCACCGTTGCGTCATTCCTTCCAGGCAAAGTTGCAAAGCTACACCGGGGGATATGAGATGTCATCG
Organism: Chloroflexota bacterium; assembly: GCA_030550675.1. Classification (GTDB taxonomy): domain Bacteria; phylum Chloroflexota; class Chloroflexia; order Chloroflexales; family Roseiflexaceae; genus Roseiflexus. The sequence goes on along the minus strand of JAUQOW010000424.1, from coordinate 118 downwards.
AATCGGACGAACCGCGTCAGTCCGCCGACAGTCGTGCAGTACGTGCTCGAAACCGTGCGCGCCGACATTTTGAACGGGCGCTACCCGATGAATTCGCGGCTCGATCAGCAAGCCATCG
>JAUQOW010000147.1 GCA_030550675.1 Chloroflexota bacterium | reverse complement strand
ACCTGCTGCCCCCACGGTCCGCGGTAGCCGGGATCGACTGGCGACCAGATGTACCAGTCGCGGTAGGCGGACGCCGGATCGTTCAGCGCCGAGATGAACCAGGGGTGCGCGCTGGAGGTGTGGTTCAACACCAGATCGACGATCACCCGGATGCCGCGCCGGTTCGCCTCTGCCACAAGACGCTTGAAATCGTCGTTTGTGCCGTAGTCTTTTTCGATAGTGTAGTAGTCGATGACATCGTAGCCGTGGTAGCTGGCGGCTTCCGCTACCGGCATCAACCAGATGCAGGTCGCGCCAAGATCGGAACCGCCAGTCGGGTCGCCATCGTTGATGTAGTCGAGTTTCGCAATCAACCCGTTGATGTCGCCGATCCCATCGCCATTGCTGTCGTAGAACGAGCGCACGAAGATTTCATAGCAAACGGCGGTGTCCCACCATCCCTCCGGCAACGGTCGCGGTTCCGCCGCCGGTCCGAGAGTGATGGTCGGAAACGGCGTCGGCAACGGCACGGTCGGAGTCGCCTCTGCGGGGGATGGCGCGTTCGCTGCTATCGTGGCGAGGAGCGCCGCTTCGTCGCTCAATGGCGTGGCGGACGGCGCCACCGGCGGTGCGGCGGTTGGCGGGACTGCCGCAGAAGGCGCGCTGCAACCGGCGATAACAAGGAGAATGATCAGGGAGAGGGTGAGAATTGGCGTTTTCATGAGTCGTCGAAGAGCGGCTTCTGCCCGAAGGCGTATTTTTCCGCCGTCGCCCAGTACCGTGAAAAGCGGCGAAGGTCCAGGCGACCAGTATACGCCAGGAATGGCTCAACCGGCAACACGGCGACGGGCAGTTCGCGGCGCAGGCGGTCGCAGATGGCGCGGAAGCGCGGGCTGGGGCTGGAGGCGGTGGCGATCCCGTCGGCGGCGTGCTCGCGGGCGAACGCCAGGACTTCGGTTGCCACGTCGCCGCGCCGGATGACGACCGGCAGTTCCAGCAGACACTCGTAGATGAAGACGATCCGCTTCAGCGAGATGCGCCATTCTTCGAGCAGGGCATCGTCCCAGACCCAGATCGCCGGTGCGCCGGGATACGCCTTGAGCGCCGGTCCGGAGGGACTCAGGCAATCGCCGTGAACCCAGACAATGGGGCGGGTGAATTGGTTGGGTGTCATAATCAACGTCAATCCGTCTCGATCCGCTAAGACGCACGCACAGGCGCATTTCAAGCCTGAAGGGGACACGGATTCGCACAGATGCAACGGATGGACACGGATTGGTTTGGAAGGCGATCAATCCGTGGAAATCCGTCTCGATCCGAGAAAATCCGTGCGCCTTCACAGGCGCAATGTTCCGGAGATGATGTGTGCATGAACCGCATTGCGTCGGCGACGCGCCCGGTGATGGCGCGCATGATGTCGGGCGGGTCGCCGATGGCTGCGAGGCTGGCTGCCTGGAATGGCTCGGCGAACACAACGCGCACCACCGGCGGTCGGTAGGCGGGGATCAGCACCTGCAACGTCGCCGCCGCCCACTCGCGGTCGCGCCGCTGGCGATAGAGCCGGGGGATCGGGTTGCGCAAGGCAGCCGCCGAAATCGTTCCGCCGACGGCGACCGGCAGCACCAGCGCCTCCGGCGCCAGCCGCGCAAAGAGGGTCACGCTCTCCGACCAGTTCGCCAGCGCGTCGATGGCGTCCGGCATCACCAGCGGGTCGGGTTCGATCCTGCCCGCAGGGTAGATCAGCGCGGCACCGCCGCGCCGCAGATGCGCCGCAATCGTGCGCATGCCGCTCATCCGTCCGCGACTTTCGCCTGCGCCTTCCGGGATGAACACCAGATGGCTGCTGATGTTCGGCAGCAGGCGCAGCAGTTTGCGTTCAGCGGCGATCACCTTCAGATCAGGGCGCGAGAGCGCGACGAACAGCGCCATCGCGTCCGACATTCCCGGATGGTTCGAGAGGACCAGCAGCGGACCGCGCCGCGGAACGTATTCCGCGCCATAGATTTCGAGCCGACGGGCGAAGGTGTGTACGATCCACGAAGCGCCGACATGCAGACCGCACGAGCCGACCATCTGTTCATACGCCAGAATCTGGTGGGCAAAACGACGCGCAGGAAGCCAGCAGATCAGTTCCAGCAGGCGACGACCGCGCCGGATGCGGTCGAGTTTGAACGACGTGATCAGGTCTTCGACATTCAGGCGCGTCAGCGCGTCGAGTTGTGCGGGATCGCGCTCCTTGCGCAAGGTGTAAAAGCCCATCGTCCCTGTTTCCTATCCGGCGGGTGCAGGCATGAATTGTCGAGCTGCGGGCTAAAGCCCTTGCTCAGTCCATTGAAGCCCCTGCGGGGCTGCCATAGGTGTCATCGCCATCCGCTACGTGCGGAGATGGTGCGATCATGTCCGTCATTGCGCTTCTGCTCCGAGATGTGGAGCGGCGTCCGGCGCGCGCCAGCCCCGCAGGGGCTTTCCGGCCCTCAGCGAGGGCTTTAGCCCGCAGCGCACCCGCAGGTCTCTCCTCACAAGGGTAGAGTTTTTCGGGTGCGAGGAGTGTTTGCTGCATTCTGATGCATTTTTCCCCTCTTCCCCCCTGCCCCCTTCTCCCACAAGGGGAGAAGGGGGAGGTGGGGCGTTCTGATGCCTGAAGCGGGCGACTCAGCACAATGGCTTGTCAAAAAACCCTACACTTGTAAGCCGGTCCCTCCTCCAGCGCGCCGCCAGCCCTGCAGGGGCTGGCAGGTCCTCAGCGCGGGCTTTAGCCCGCAGCAAGACGACGGTTTCTGACAAGGCATGCCTTCACCCTATCCGGCGTTGCCGGTCGCGTTCGGAAAGAGGCGCCGGTGCAACTCCTCGTAGGTCCCTTCAAAGTCGCAGCGTCCATAGAGCGGACACGTGCGGCAGTAGACGCCTTCGGTGAACCGTTCCAGGTTTTCGCGGTTGAAGAAATACGGCTTGTGGCTGAAGGTGCTCGCCACCCACTGCCACGACAGATTGTTGCTCGCCGGATCGCCGTCGAGCAGGTGTTCGAGAAACCAGCGCGCGCCGGCCTGCCACGCCACGCGCCGCCAGTGTACCACATACGCCGCCAGCCACATGCGCGCGTGGTTGTGCAGATATCCGGTGGCGTGCAGTTCGCGGCTGAATGCGTCCATGCATGCCAGCCCGGTGCGCCCCTTGATGATGTCGTCCGGCATCTCGGCGGCGTAGTCGCTGGCGCGGTATCCGGTTTTGTACGGCTCCTGGTCGCGCCAGATCTCATCGCCGAGGCGTTCGTAGAGGCGCTGCCAGTAATCGCGCCAGCCGAGTTCGCTCACCAGTTTGGCGGCGTCGGCAGGACGGCGCACCCGGCTGAGCGCTGCGTCGCGCACCTCCGCCAGGCTGAGGACGCCGTGCCGGATGTAGGGTGACAGATGCGTGACGGCGCCGCTCAGGTAGTTGCGGGTGGCGGCGTAGCGGCGCGGATCGATGCGCTGCAACCGCACCTCCGCCTCCTTCCGTCCGCCGCGAGTCGCGCTCACCTCGTCGCAGCGCGCCGCCGCCTGCGGAAACTCACGGCGCAGATAGTCGATCAACTCATCGCGGCTGGCAAAATCACGGCGCATGTCGGAGGACATAGGGTTTTCCCTGTCAGCGAATGGGTCAACGAATAAACGAATGGGTCAACGAATAAACGAATGGGTCAACGAATAAACGAATGGCTTTTGCGAACGGCGTCAGGGAATAAGCGAATAGTGCGCTCTGTGTCCTCTGCGCCTCTGTGGTTTTAACCGGTGAACGCATGCAACAGGGAATAGAGGAAAGGGTCAACAAGTTATCGAATGGGCAAAAATAACCCCTAACCCTTAACCCCTAACCCCTAGCCCCTCTAACAACACTACTGCCTGCCGCGACACCGCTTCACGCTCAGCGGCGTCGAGCCGCGCCAGCCCCAGCACCGCCGGACCGAGCCGCGGATTGGCGCGCAGCGTCGCTTCGTGCTGGATCAGAAAGTTCCAGTAGAGCGTGTTGAATGGACAGGCGTCCGGTCCGACGCGCTGCTTCGGGTTGTACCGACACCCGTCGCAGTAGTCGCTCATTTTCTTGATATACGCAGCCGAGGCGATGTATGGTTTGGTCGCCGTCAACCCGCCGTCGGCGTTCAGCCCCATGCCGATCACGTTCGGCTGCATCACCCAGTCGTAGGCGTCGATGTAGTGCGCCAGGAACCAGTCGTTCACTTCTGAAGGACGGATTCCCGCCAGCAGGCAAAAGTTGCAGACGACCATCAAACGCTCGATGTGGTGGGTGTAGCCGGTCGCTCTTGCACGCTCGATGACGTGGCGCAGGCAGCGCATCTCAGTGTCGCCGTTCCAGAAGAAGCGCGGCAGCGGGCGCGCGGCGTTCCAGGCGTTCGCGTGGCGCAGATCAGGCATCAGGCGCCAGTACTGCCAGTAGATGTACTCGCGCCAGCCGATGATCTGGCGCACGAAGCCTTCGACCGACTGGATCGGAGCGGCGCCAGCGCGGTAGGCGTCCTCGGCGGCGCGCACCATTTGCAACGGTTCAAGCAGACCGATGTTGATGTACGGCGAGAGCATCGAGTGGAATAGCACATCGTGCGCGGCGCTCATCGCATCTTCATAGGGTCCGAACGCCGCCAGGCGATGGGTGATGAAATCCGTGAGCGCCGCTTCCGCCTGCGCGTGGGTGACGGCGAGCGCAAATCCGGCAGTTGTGCCAACCCCGCCGCCGCGCGCCTCGACCTCGGACATCACCTGGCGCGTGATCGCGTCCGGTTCGAAGCGCAGCGACGGCGGCGGCGTCACCGAACGCGGCAGCGGACGGCGGTTCAGTCGGTCAAAGTTCCACTTGCCGCCGGTCGGCGAGCCGTCCGGTTCGAGCAATACGCCAAAATGGCGGCGCATCGCGCGATAGAAGCGCTCCATGATCACGCGCTGCGATGGCTTCACGTCGGGAAATGGATTGTGCCGACCGGTGAGAAACTGAGTGTTGGGGAGAACCTCGACAGGGATGCCAAGCGCCTGGCTCAGATGGTCCTGCTGGAGGCGGCGGGTTTCATACTCGGCGGCTGCCATCGTCACCAGGCGCTGCGACTGATGCTGCGCGACGTGACGCTGCAATCCTTCAATGAACGATGGCGCGCGCACCTCATCGACCAGATACCCCTGCGCGCGCAGCGCCGCCGCATAGTGACGCATGGCGCTGAGGATCAGAACGATCTTCTTGCGCTGGTAGGGCATCTGCGCAATCCGCGCATCGCTCTCGACCAGCACGACGCGCATCCCCTGCCGCCCCACGCGCGCCTCGACCGCCGCGATAGCCGGGTGTGCGCGGAGCAACTGGTCGCCCAGAATCCAGACGGTAATCGGTGTATCGTGCATCTGCGTCGTGCGGTGTGAGTGCTGCTGTCTGAAAGGGGTACGTCAGCGTCGGAGGGATGGATGGCTATTGTACCACGCCCTGCTTCGACGGGTTGGAGTCTTCTTTAGCTCGCGTGATGAGGACACGGATACACGCGGATGCGACGGATTGGCGCAGATGTGTTTCAGATGGAAAACGATCAATCCGTGCGCATCCGTCTCGATCCGTGGAAATCCGTGTGCTTCCGGCAGGTTGCCAGCGACTGAAATCGCCCCTGAGGGTCCTGTGGCCGACCGTCCGCCTGCGCAGACGGGAACAGTGGCGTCCGCGCGCGGTTCGGCAAGCTCACCGCGCGGGTGGACGCCCGGCGAAACGACCACCCGGAGCGACTTCACGCGCCAGCCGAGACGCATTTCATTGTGGCGCAGCGGGCTCGTGAGGATTACGAATTAAATCCGGTATGCCCGCGCTGCCCGGTCGCGCATTCTTTGGGCAGCGGGCTGAAGCCCTTGCTCAGTACGTTGAAGCCTCTGCGGGGCTTGCCCGTCCTCCGCCAGGGCTGCAGCCCAAAGCGCCCTGGCATTACCGAACTATATTTCTTAATCTTCCATAAGCCCTCGCTCAGGACTCGGAAACTCCTGCGAGGCTGCCGTGGGCTCAAGAGGCATCGACTGCATGAAGAGATAGCAAAATTGTCCATAATTGCGCTTTTTTAGGTCTGGGGCGACATCCGGCGCGCGAATCAGCCCCGGAGGGGCTTTTATGTCCTCAGCAAAGGCTTCAGCCCGCAGCGAGACGACAGTTTCTGACATGTCGTGACCGCGCCCATCCGCAGTAACGATCCTTTGAAGCGGCGTTGAATCATGGTATAGTACTATATGCAAAATAAACAGAGGACAAGAGCGTGACAGTACTGCTGTTGATTCGTCACGGCGCAAACGACATGGTGCATGGTCGGCTTGCCGGTCGCCTGCCGGGGGTGCGGTTGAACGAGGAGGGACGGCGTCAGGCGGCCAATCTGGCGGCACGCCTGGCGGACCTGCCGATTGAGGCGGTGTACTCCAGCCCGCTGGATCGGACGGTCGAAACGGCGGAAGCCATCGCCGCGCCGCGCGGTCTGCCGATTCGTCTGGTCGAGGCGCTGCAAGAGGTCGATTACGGTGAGTGGCAGGGCGCTGAGCTCAAGGAATTGTACAAACACGAGTTGTGGCCCGGCATTCAGCACTATCCCAGCGGCACGCGCTTCCCGAACGGTGAAACGCTGGGTGAAACGCAAATGCGCATCGTCGCTGCGCTCGACGCCCTGCGCGCGCGCCATCCGAAAGGGATCATCGCGGTCGTTTCGCATGCTGATGTAATCCGCCTGGCGACCGCGTATTACATCGGCATTCACATCGACCTGTTTCAGCGGCTCGAAGTCGCTACCTGCTCGGTGACGGCGATCGGGTTCACCCGGATGGGTCCGCGGTTGCTGGCGTATAACGATACCGGTTCGCTGGCGCATTTGAAGCCCAAACCGGAAGAAGCTCAACCCGCAGCCGCCGGGACGGCGCCTTCGTCCGATCAGGCGCCGGAGGCGGCGTCCGGGAATGGCGTTGCTGCGCCTGCGGCGGAGGCGACCGGCACGACATCACCGGCGTAGCGTCACAACGTGTACTGGCATACTCCTATGGCAAAGTTTACCTACGATCTCGACCCGGTGACGCGCATCACGGCGAGCGCAGTCGGTCCGCCGGGGCAGCGCGTCTTCTACATTCAGGCGCGCCGCGGGCGCGAGTTGGTGTCGCTGATTGCCGAAAAGGAACAGGTCCGCGCGCTTGCGCAGGCGATTGATCGCCTGCTTGAGGAGCTGGCTGAGAAAAATCCGTTGCTCTCCTCGTCCGACGATCTGTTCCTGGCCAGTGATATGGAGCTCGAAGAACCGATCGAGCCGCGTTTTCGTATCGCCCAGATGGGAATCGGGTATGACGCTGAGCGCGACAGGGTCATCCTGGTGATGCAGGGGTATCGTGAGGATGGCAGTGATGAGGAGCCGCCGACGGCGCGTTTTGGCGCTTCCCGCCAGCAGATGCGCGCTCTGAGCGAACATGCGGCAAATGTCGTTGCCCGCGGGCGCAAGATCTGCGGCAATTGCGGTCGTCCCATCGATCCCGGCGGTCATTTCTGCCCCCAGATGAACTGAGATGAGCAAAGAGTTGAGCGTTGGCGAAGTGCTGGCTCTGCTGGCAAAGGGTGACATTGAGGTTCAGGGTTTAATGCCCTGGAGCAGCAATTACACGTTGCTCGTCACCGTGCGCGACGGCAACCTGGAAGGACTCGCGGTATATAAGCCGCGCCGCGGTGAACGACCGCTGTGGGATTTTCCGCGCGGGACGCTCTGCCAGCGCGAGTTCGCCGCGTTCCTGCTCAGCGAAGCGCTCGGCTGGTCGCTCGTCCCGCCAACCGTCCTGCGCGATGGTCCGTATGGGTATGGCTCGGTGCAGTTGTACATCGACTGCGATCAGGACGCGCACCTGTTCACTATGCAGAAGGAAGGCGGCTACGAGGATCAACTGGCGCGCCTGGCCGCCTTCGATATTCTCTCGAACAACGCCGACCGCAAGAGTGGTCATTGTCTGAAAGGGACGGATGGGCGGCTCTGGGCGATAGATCACGGCATCTGTTTCCACGCTGAGCCGAAATTGCGAACGGTGCTGTGGGATTTCGCCGGTGAGCCGATCTGCGAAGAGATTATGGCGGATCTGCGCGCGCTGCGCGAAGAGGTGCGCAATGGCGGGCGATTTATTCGGGCGCTCGAAGGCTTGCTCGCGCCGGAAGAGGTGCGCGCCTTCCGCCGCCGCCTCGACCGCCTGATCGAAACTGGTTGCTACCCCGACCCTGGCGCTGCGCGCAGCATTCCCTGGCCTCCCGTCTAGGAGAAGACGTTCCGTTCCCCTCCAAACGAACGATCAAGCGTCCCCCGCATCCGTGGTATAATCACTGCTACCTGTTCCTTCCATCACAATCACGACGCGCGACCGTCGACGACGCGGCCGCCGATGGGTGTTGAGCCGCGCCCGTGCCTGTACCGTTGAATTCTGGAAGAAAGGGGAGAATGTAGCGTGGACGCACAATTGGGAACAGAGGGGCGCCCCGTGCGCATTGCCATCATTGGCGCTGGCCCGGCCGGGTTTTATGCTGCTGAGGCGTTGCTCAAGCAGCCCAATCTTGTCTGTTTGATCGACATGTTCAATCGCTTTCCGACGCCGTATGGTCTGGTGCGTGAAGGCGTCGCTCCCGACCATCAGTCGATCAAGTCGGTTACGCGCATCTACGACCGGATCGCCGCCGATCCGCGGGTGCGCTACTTTGGCAATGTCACCTTCGGCACGGATATTACCCACGAGGATTTGAAGCAACTGTACGACCAGATCGTATATGCGGTCGGCGCGCCAGCCGACCGGCGCATGAATATTCCTGGCGAGGACCTGATCGGCAGCTACCCGGCGACCGCGTTTGTCGGCTGGTACAATGGGCACCCTGATTATTGCAATATGACATTCGATCTGTCGCACGAACGCGCAGTCGTGGTCGGCAACGGCAATGTGGCGGTTGATGTGACGCGCATTCTGGTGACCAACCCCGACAAACTGGCAAAGACTGATATTGCTGATTATGCGCTCGAGGCGCTGCGTCAGAGCAAGATCCGCGAAGTTGTCATGTTGGGGCGTCGCGGACCGGCGCAGGCCGCGTTCACTAACGCGGAGATTAAGGAACTCGGCGAACTGGAAGGCGTTGATGTCATCGTCGATCCCGCTGACCTGGAACTCGATCCGCTGAGCGCCGAGCACATCAAGGAAGACAAGTCAGCGGCGCGCAATGTCGAGATTCTGCGCTCATTCGCTATGCGCAAGGAACACAACGCTCCCCGGCGCATCCGCATGCGCTTTCTAACGTCGCCGGTCGAACTGATCGGTGAGAATGGTCGCGTGGTGCGGGTGAAGGTCGAACGCAACGAGTTGGTGCTGGATAAGCAGGGCGGGCTGCGCGCGAAGGGCACCGGCGTCTATGATTTTATCGAAGCCGGGCTGGTGTTGCGCTCAGTTGGCTATCGCGGCATCCCGCTGCCGGGAGTGCCATTCCAGGAAGGTTCCTTCATCATTCCGAACGTCAATGGGCGTGTCATTCGCCCGCGCGACGATGAAGTCGTCCTTGGCGAGTATGTGGTCGGCTGGGCGAAACGCGGTCCATCCGGCGTCATCGGCACCAATAAGCCCGACGCGGCCGCCACAGTGGCTGCCATGGTCGAAGATCTGCCCAAACTGCCCGGCATTCCAGATGAAAATCGCGATCCAGAGCGCATCGTTGCGCTGCTGCGCGAACGCAAGCCCGATTTCGTCACATATGAGGACTGGAAGCGCCTCGATGCCTACGAAACCGCGCGCGGCGCTGCGCAGGGGCGCCCCCGCGTCAAGGTGACGACCGTTCCCGAAATGCTGGACGTCATTCACGGGAAGGTCTCGTAAGCTTCTTGTAATAGCACACGGATTGACGCGGATACGACAGATTCACACGGATCATTTTCTTGATCCGTGTGAATCCGTAGCATCCGTGCCAATCCGTGTGCTATTGACGGGACACGGATCGGCACGGATGTGACGGATTGGCACGGATCAAAAAATAAAAAATGATCCGTGTCCATCCGTCGCATCCGTGCCAATCCGTGTCCTATCCTGCATCCCATCCCGAAGCCAGTTTCCTCACCAAATCCTTATGTCTGCCGTGCATCGCGCCGGGCGAAACGAACGTACCATGAGGTGATGGTTAGAGTCCTGCGCTTCCGGGGTATAATGACAGAAAGAGAAATCCATGCAGGCGACCGGGGATCTCATGACCGAATCGACCGCCACTGAGGTGCAGCAACTGATCGCCGAGGGGCGCGCTGCGGCGCTGGCAGGCGACACGTTCACGGCGCGCGCGCGGTTTCGCCGCGCCACCGAGCTCGACAGCGGAAATGTCGAGGCATGGATCGGTTTGAGCAGTGTCGTGCCGATCCTCGCTGAGAAGCGCGAGTACCTGCAACGCGCACTGGCGATTGACCCGACCAACGCCGAAGCGAGCGCCAGCCTGGCATATGTCGAGAAGTTGCTGGCGGAAGGGTTGCAGATCGCGCCGTCGCATCGCCGCCAGGAACGGCAGGCGAGCGGCGACGCCTCGCCGTTGCTCTCCGCCCCGGAGCCGCCAAAGCCAGCGGTCGAAGCGACGTACTGCTACGCCCACCCCGACCGCGAGACCGGCTTGCGCTGCGTGCAGTGCGGTCGCCCGATCTGCGGCTCGTGCGCCCAGATGACTCCGGTCGGGCAATTGTGCCCGGAGTGCCGCAAAGCGCGCCGTCCGCCGCATTATCAGGCGGACCTGTCGCATATGCTGATCGGCGGCGTCACCGGGTTCTTTGCCGCGCTCATCGGTTCGGTGCTGGTCGTGGTGCTCGGCGGCGTGCCGTTCTTCGGGCTGTTCCTGGCAATGCTGGCGGGACCGCTCACCGGCGCGTTGACGACGCGGATCGTCGAGCAGTTGACCCGCAAACGCGGCAGGGCGATGCAGGCGGCGGTTGGCATCGGATTGGGACTCGGCGCACTGCCGCTGGTCGGGTTTGGCGTGATCGCTCTGTTGAACGGCGCCTTCCTGCAACTGCTGCTGATCGGGCTGTGGGTGACGCTGCTGATCGTCACGGCGGTCGCGCGGCTGCGGTAGCGTTGGAATGGGACACGGATACACACGGATGTTACGGATGGACACGGATAACTTTAATTTTTTTGATCCGTGTGAATCCGTAACATCCGTGCCAACCCGTGTGCTATTTCTGAATAGGACACGGATTGACGCGGATGGGACGGATGAGCACGGATCTATTTTTGATCCGCGTGAATCCGTCTCATCCGTGTAAATCCGTGTCCTATTCCGTGTGAATCCGTTTCATCCGTGTAAATCCGTGTGCTATTCGTATTCTATGTGAACGTTTATCCCCATTTGCCGGAACGCTTCGCGCACTCTGTCTTCCAGCTCCTGCCCGGTCATTGAACCGTCGCTCAATTCCAGCGTGATCGCAATGCGCTCGTATCTGGTCTGAAGATAGTTCAGCACTCCCATCAGGCTGGAGACCTTGCCCTTCGGCACGGTGAACTGGAGCCGCAAGTGCGGGTATGCCGCAGGCGGCGCAACAGACGGCTGCGGAGGAGGGGGGGCGGAGCGCTCTGGCGCAATGCTCCAGTCATTGAGTGCGCGGGAGGGTTCGGCTGGCGCCGGGTAACCCGGCGATGGCGCTGGAACGGCGCGCTGCGCCTGGCAGATGTCGGCGCGGATGAGTATTTCGCGACCTGTCAGGCTGACCGATGGCTCCTCTTTGAAGTAGAGACAACGCGGCTGGCCACGCTCGTCCAGTTCTCCCAGACCGAACAATCCCTGCCGCACCCCTTCGGCGATGCTGTTTTCCCACACCCGCCGGTTGATCGCCAGCGCCTCGCCCGGTGTGCGCGAGCCGCTCTCCGCCAGTTGCT
>JAUQOW010000146.1 GCA_030550675.1 Chloroflexota bacterium | reverse complement strand
CGTTGCCCGAACCGCTCTCCGAGCCGGAATTGCGCCGGGAACTGAGTCGGTTGGAGCGCCTGAATGCGCACGCAGGCAGCCACCTCATTTTTCTCGGCGCTGGCGCGTACAATCATTTTGTGCCCGCCGCCATCGATCAGATCCTGCGACGCGGCGAGTTCTACACCGCATACACCCCCTATCAACCCGAAGTGAGCCAGGGCACGCTCCAGGCGATCTTCGAGTATCAGAGCCTGATCTGCGCGCTGACCGGCATGGATGTCGCAAATGCGTCGCACTATGATGGCGGAACAGCCCTGGCAGAAGCGATCATTATGGCGATCAACGTTGTGCGCGGACGGCGGAAGATTGTCGTGGCGCCAGGAGTGAATCCGCAATACCGCGCAGTGATGCGTACATTGCTGCAGGGCGTCGATGTTGAGATCGTCGGCGACGAGAACCCGGAGGCGTCGCTGGCGGATATTGCGGCGCTGGCGGATCAGACGACAGCGGCGCTGGTGGTGCAAAGCCCCGATTTCTTCGGCGTGCTGCACGATCTTCGTCCGCTGACAGCGGCGGCACACGCAGCAGGCGCACTGATGGTCGCGCATTTCGACCCGATCGCACTGGGTCTGTTCCAGACGCCGGGTGAAGCGGGCGCTGACATCGCCACTGCCGAAGGTCAACCGTTGGGGGTCGGGCTGTCGTTTGGCGGTCCGTACCTGGGCATTTTCACCTGCCGCCAGCAGTACGTCCACAAAATCGCCGGTCGTCTGGTCGGCGTCACGCGCGACGTGGATGGTCGGCTGGCGTATGTGCTGACCCTGCGCGCCCGCGAGCAGGACATTCGCCGGGAGCGCGCGACGAGCAACATCTGCACCAACCAGGGGTTGATGGCGCTGGCGGCTGCCGTTTACCTGAGCCTGGTCGGACGGCAGGGGTTGCGGCGAGTGGCGGAGTTGTGCTACCACCGCGCACACTATGCGGCAGCGCAGATTGCGCAGTTGCCCGGGTATCAGGTGCTCGACTGCGGACCGTTCTTCAAGGAATTTGTTGTCAAAACGCCGCGACCGGTCGGGGAGATCAACGCCGCGCTGCGCGAGCAGGGAATCATCGGCGGCTACGATCTCTCGGTTGATTATCCGCACCTCGGTGACGCGATGCTGCTGTGCGTCACCGAGATGAACTCGCGCGCCGACATTGACGCGCTTGTGGCGGCGCTGCGGGCGGTTGCGTGAGGAGGCGAGAGGGTTGAACGTTCCACGTTGAACGTTGAACGTGGAAACCTTTGCGGCTCAGAGGAATCGGGGACGAGGAGATGATGAACCTTTGTGTCTCTGCGCCTCTGTGTGAGAAGACGCGAGACCAGGGCAAGAGGAGCAAGGCAAGCAGGGAGATGCCTACGGCGCGAGGTGATAACAAACCTTTACCTTCGCGCCCTTGCACCTTTGTGTGAGTCTTTTTGATAAGTGCAGCAGAATGAGACCAGCGATGGAGCTGCGACGGGAACCAATTGAGGCGGCGCTTGGCACGCGCATTCGGGAAGCGGCGTCGCTCGGCGGCGACCGCTGGATGCTGGCGCTTGCCGACGGAGATCGCGCGATTGTGCAGCAATATGCTTCCGCCGATGCGCTGGCGACGGCGGAAGCCGCGCTAGGTCGGTTGCGCGGCGAGATCGATCTGCCGCTCCCGCAGATCCGTCGTCTGGACGTTGCTGACGCTGCTCTCGATGGTCATTGGGCGCTGTTCACGGGGGTGAGCGGCGACCCGCTGGCGCGGAAGCTGCCACAGATCGCCGACGAAGCGCTCTATCAGATCGGCATGCGGTTGGGACAGGTCGTCTATCGCATCCATCGCGTGGCAGGCGGACGATACGGCGCGCTGACCGGCAATGACCCGTGCGCCGCTGATGAGGAACGACAGTACATCCTGGCGCGGCTCGAATACGATCTCGCTGAAGCGGCTGCCCTAAACGCAATAAGCACCGAGGAAGCCGCCGATGTGCGTCGCGCATTGCAGGCATTCATCCCGCCCGGTCGCCAGGCGGCGCTGCTGAATGGCGGCTTGTCGCCGGAGACGTTGCTGGTGACGCAGCGCGATGGGCGCTGGACGCTCAGCGGCATTCTGGGATGGGAACATGCGTTAAGTTGGTGCCCGGCGTGGGAACACGTCACATTTCTCGAAGCGTGCGAGGGACAGCAGTGCTTCAGTCTGCGGGTGGGCTACGGCAACGGCTACGACAACGAGACGCAGCGCGCCTACGAACAGGTGCGCGAACCGGCGCTCCGTCCGTATCGCGCACTGCTGGCGCTTCGCCGCGCTGTGGAACGTGCCAGGCGCGGCGCACGCGACGATGCCCGAAGGTACGTAAACGTTGCACTGCGGTTGGCGACGTAAATGACTGTCGCCTGAGTGATAGAGGAGAAACAAACAATGCACAATCACGAACCTCCTATCTTTGAATTATCAGGAAAGGGCAAGATCGGCGTCAACCTGCCGCAGATCGACGTGCCGCAGAGCGAACTCCCAGCCGATCTGCTGCGCGCCGATGATCTCGCCGGACTGCCCGAATTGACCGAACCCGAGGTCATCCGGCACTACACGCGCATCAGCCAGCGCAACTTCGCCATCGACACAACGATGGTCAGCCTTGGCTCGTGTACGATGAAGTACAACAGCAAGCTCCACGAGGAGGCGGCGCGCCTGCCCGGTTTCGCGGCGGCGCATCCGTTGCAGGGCGAAGAACTGTCGCAGGGTGCACTGCAACTGATGTATGAATTGCAGGCGTATCTCGGCGAAATCTCCGGCTTCGACGCCGTGTCGCTGCAACCGGCAGCCGGGGCGCAAGGCGAGTTGACCGGCATTCTGGTGTTCCGCGCCTATCACCTCGACCGCGGCGATCACGAGCGGGTGGAAGTCCTGGTGCCCGACTCGGCGCATGGCACCAACCCGGCGACGGCAGCCATGGCAGGCTACAAAGTGATCGAGGTGAAGAGCGACGCGCGCGGCAATGTCGATCTCGAAGACCTGAAGCGCAAACTGTCGCCCCGCACAGCAGCGCTTATGCTGACGAACCCGAATACACTGGGGTTGTTTGAGGAGCACGTGGTCGAAGTGGCGCATCTGGTTCACGAGGCAGGCGGACTGGTGTACGGCGATGGCGCCAATTTCAACGCCATCCTTGGGATCGCAAAGCCGGGTGAACTGGGGTTTGACTTCATGCACTACAACCTGCACAAGACATTCACAACCCCGCACGGCGGCGGCGGTCCCGGTTCGGGCGCAGTGGGATGCACGGCGGCGCTGGCGCCATTCCTGCCGGCGCCGCGGGTGCGCCGCGTCCCGCAGGCCGGTCAGGCGCTGCCGCCGACCGAGCGCGGTGCAAGTTTGCGTCCCGCGAACGCGGCGCCGCTGCCCGAGGGCGCGTATGAGTTCTTTGCGCCGGAAAAGTCGATCGGGCGCATGAAGACCTTCCACGGCAATTTTGGCATGCTGGTGCGCGCCTGGACGTACATCCGCTCAATCGGCGCCGCCGGGCTGCGCAAGGTGAGTGAAACGGCGGTATTGAACGCTAACTATGTGCAGGCGCGGCTCAAGCATGTGTATCCGGTAGCCGTCAATCGCACATGCATGCACGAAACCGTGTTGCAGGGGAAACTGGCTGCCGCGCCCGAGGTGCGCACATTTGACATCGCCAAGCGACTGATCGATTATGGCTTCCATCCGCCGACTGTCTACTTCCCGCTGATCGTTCCCGAGGCGCTGATGATTGAGCCGACTGAGACCGAATCGAAGCGCACGCTGGACGCCTTCTGCGATGCACTGCTGGCAATCGCCGAGGAAGCGGCGCGCGACCCGGAGATTCTGAAGCGTGCGCCGACGACGACGCCGGTGCGTCGACTCGACGAGGTGCGCGCCGCGCGTCAACCGATCCTGCGATACGATCCGGCGGTATTCGCGCGGCTGCGGGAGGAGGGCTTCCAGTTCTGAACGCTTCGGTGAAGGAGCCGGGCATGAGCGGATCCGCTGAACCGCACGTGCACCTCTGGACGCGCGAGGAATATTATCGAATGGCGCAGATGGGACTCTTCCAGGGAAAGCGCGTCGAATTGATTGAGGGTCGGGTCATCGTTACGAGTCCTGTGGGCAGCCTGCACGCCGCTGCCGCGACGCTTGCCGCTCGCGCTGTTAAGAAGAGTTTCGGCGAAGGATACTTTGTGCGCTGGCAGATGCCGCTGGCGCTCGGAGAACGCTCCGAACCGGAACCGGATGTCGCAGTCATTGCTGGTGATGTGCGCGATTACGTACATGATCACCCAACGACGGCGGCGCTGATCATCGAGGTGGCAGACACGTCGCTGGCATATGCATATGATCGTACAACGAAAGGAAGCCTCTACGCGCGCGCCGGTATTCCAGAGTACTGGATCGTTAATCTGGTCGACCGGCAGTTGGACGTCTACCGTGATCCGCATCCGATCCCGCCGCCGGGTATGGGTTTGCCTACGCCTGGCAGGCCGTTGTTCGCAGTGAGGAAACGATCACGCCGCTGAGCCAGCCGTCCAGCGCCGTTCGCACGGCGGATCTGTCGCCGTGACGATCCGCTGTCGGGAGGTCGAATGTCACTGCGCGTACAGCGAAGCAGTCTCCACGTCCGGCCTTCTTTACAACGCACCCCTGATCTCAAGCGCTACGCCATTGCCCGATGGATCGCGCAACAATGGCAGCGACCCGTCGTAAACGTCGATGGTCGGTGTTGCATCAATGGTCAGACCCGCCGCCTCGGCGCGTCGAAGAACAGCATCGACCGAAGCCTTGTCGGGCAAACGCAACGTAAACCAGCGCAGACCAGCCATATCGGGATCGGGAGGTGGTGCGCCAATGCCGGCCCACACATTGTAGCCAATGTGATGATGGTAGCCGCCAGCGGCGACAAACTCAGCAGTATTGCCGAAGCGTTGCATCAGCGCGAATCCCACGATATCGCAGTAGAACCGTCGCGCTGGCGCGAGATGGGCGACGTGGAGATGCACGTGACCAATGACCGTTTCCGCAGGCAAACCAGACCACATTGCCGGAGCATGTGTGAGTTCGCCAAGCACGCCGTCGGCATCGAATGGATCGACGGTCATCCGCACCTGACTGCCTGCGCGGGGCCATTCCGCACAGGGCCGATCGCGGTAGATTTCAATGCCGTTACCATCCGGGTCTGCCAGGTAGATCGCCTCGCTGACAGCGTGATCCGAAGCGCCCTGGAGCGGCGTGCGCAATTCCAGCAGATGCGCCAGCGTAATTGCCAGGTCGCGCCGGGAAGGAAGCAGAATGGCGAAATGGTACAGTCCGGTGACGCCGCGCGCCGGGCGTGCGCCGGGCAGTTCGGTCAGCAGCAGCAGCGGTCGTTCGTTGACTCCCAGCATGGCGCTCTGACTGGTGCGACGAATGACCTGAAATCCAATCGTTCCAGTGTAAAATGCAAGCGCCCGTTCAAGATCGGAGACCGTCAGATGTACCAGACCGATGGTCGTTGCGGACGGGAGGGTTCCAGCGACATTGCTGTCGGGCATAATCAGTACTCCCTTTCAGGGCATATCCGTTATCATACCATGCAACACTGGCAGCACGGCGGGTCTGGCAAAGCGGCGCGAGCCGAGTCGCGATTTGCCAGGAACGACAGCGCCGCACCGCCGCTGCGTGTCGCCAATCCCGACCGGCGCCTGCGCGGATGTGATGATTTTTGAGAAAATAATCCGGTATCGCCCGGTCTAGACTGCCTGCGCGGGCTTCGCAACCGTCGCCCACAGCTTATGGTTTTTGAGAAAACACTCCGGCACCGCCCCGTCTAGACCGCGCAGGCGGGCTTCGCAACCATAGCCCGCGACTTCAGCCGCCGGGCTACAAGGTGAATAGCGGAATAATTATTTCAACCGCCGGGCGGACCGGGCAGGTAGGCGGATAGCAGTCCATATCAAGAAATGAAACGAGGGCGCTGAGGGAAGGCGACATGTGAAATCCATGACGCAACAGACGCGCACATACGCGCGGCAACAGTTGATACTCGGACTGCTGCTCTTGCTGATCGTCGGATGCAGTGCGCCGCCGCAGTCGTTGGGACCAACGGCGTCTGCGGCGACGGAAGTACAGCGAGTAACACCGTCGATCCCGTCGGCGCCTGGGGTGCAGCCTGTGCCGGCATCGCCGACGGCTCAGGCTGCGACCCGTCCCACACCTGCCGGTTCTGCCTCGCTCGAACGCGGCGATCCGAGCCGCTTCGTGTATCGATGGCCCTCGTTTCTGCCGGAGGGGATGCGACCATCGCCCGATGAGACGCGCATTGCCCGTGACGATGAGATTGGAGATGGCGATATCGGATTTTATCTGGTGACCTTCAACAGCGACTCCGGCAAGATCGTCATCGGCGGCGGAGCGGTCGAGCTATTCAACCTGACTGGACCGATTGAACGCATCACCCTGGGTTCATACCCTGCCCGCGTCGTTACGCAGGGCGAACAGATGCTGATCGTTATTGACGACGGTGCGCCAGGAGCACTGTTTGTGTTCGGCGCAGGCGTTGCGCGCGATGATCTGGTGCGCGTCGCCGCATCGCTGGCGCCAATCGATCCGCGCGAGATGCGGCGACGCGCTGGCGTTGAGTAGATCGCCTGGAGATGACCGTCGCCTCCGCCCGAAGAGACGCCGCCTGGCGTCAGTGGGTCGCCACCCCAACCGCACAGGTGACGGTCATCATTTCCATGGATCTCACTCAATCTTCATCGAGTCAGCAATAGCGCCAAGCGTGTCTGCGTAGCGGTTGAAGCTGGCGGACGGCGCCTGTAACGACACCAGGTAACTCAGCCCTGTCCGCGGACTGGTCACGGCAACGACGAGACCGGTGAAGGTGACGCCGTTCTGATCGGTGTACTGATACGTTGCCGATGGACCGACTTCCCCTCCCAGTTGCAGCGGGTCGCCGGGTCGCTGCTGGAAGTTCTGCTGCGTCTGGAGCGATTCGAGGAAGAACTCCAGCAACCGCTGGTTGGCTTCCGATGGCGCCAGTCCGGTCTGGTACACGTCAACGCTGACGAAGACATTCCCATTCTCGGCTGGATCGTAGAAATAGATCTGATCGTTGCCGGTGTCGAGCGTCTTCCAGGTGGTCGGGTACTCAATCGAGAATCCGAGTTTCGGGTTATTGTACGACTGGTATCCCGCCTGCGTGCCTGGCGATGTCTGCACTGGAGGCGGCACATTCGCGCCAGCGCCAGTGCTGCGCACATTGATGTCAGCATACTGGTAGCTAAAGCGTCCGGCAATATCGCGCACCAGGAAGCCGGTGACATACGCACCGCTCTGGAGCGGAATGCGTTGTACCGTGAGCGGCTGGTTGCCGATCGTGAGCGTATCGCCTTCAACGAATCCGGGGTCCAGGCGATCACCCTTTACAGTATAGGTGCGGATGACTGCCGTGAAGGTATCGCCTGGCACCGGCACAATCTCGAACGGTTGCGCTTCCTGCTTCTGATTCTTCGGAAAGCCGTAGATTGTGATCAGCTCCGGCGCGCCGCTTTCGACGGTAAAAACCAGGGCTGCGGCGATCCGCTCGTTCGACCGCCTGACCGTGTAAATCCCCTCGACGCCGTACAGCGCCGTGCCATACTTGGCTGGACCCAGCAACACGGGGATAGTATCCTGTCCGTTGGTCAACCCCCACTGTGTGCCGCTATAGTTGACCTTGAGCCGCGTACCGCCGCCGGTCCATGGCGGAATGCTGCTGCCCGGCACGCTCCCCGGCGGATAGAGGAAATCGATGCTGGTGAGCAACACGCCGCTGCGGTCATTGTTTGGAATACCGGCGAAGAAGAAGACATAGGCGATATCGTTGCCAGTCACGATTCCCTCGACCGTGATCGGATTGTCAACGCTCACAGTCGTATTCGAGACGGTCAGCGAACTGATCTCAGCGGCGGCGCGCAAGCCGGTGTTGGCAGTGTGAAAGGCTTTCAAAAAGTCGCCCCATGACGTCTGTTGCGGCAACGGCGACCCCTGCCCATAGATCGGCGGGTAAAGTTGCGCATATTGCGGGAAAAAGATCGACAGACCGGTGGAGTTGGCGTGGAAGCCGCCATTCCATTCAGCGATGCGCGCCTGGTCAATCGCCTCGTACAGCGCGCGCGCCGGTTCCGCCACAGCAGGACGCGCCCCTCGATCAACGACCAGACGCGCGAAGTGACCCAGATCGGCAGCGCTGAACTCATCGGGAGCAGGCTGACTATACACATCAACGAACGACCGCGCCTCAGCAATCGCTGTGTACGAATCGCCCAGGCCAGCGAGCATCGCGTCAGAAAGGGCGTTCAATTTCTGGCGCAGATCATTGGCGCGTCTCAGATCGAACGCCGAGAGCGTCACTGTCGGATCATCGCGCGATGCGTAGAACTCGCGGTAGGACTCGACAATCGCTGCGCCGAATGCTGCGGCATCCTGTTGCGGATTATCGACCAGACGACGCAGCAAGAGATCCCAGGGCCAGCCGGTGTTTGGTTCAAGTTCGGCGGAGGCAACAAACACATCAGCATAGGGCGCCGTGACGAGCGCCACATCGATCTGCGCCATCAGGCAGGCATCGAAGCCGATCAGATCGATGCGCCTGCCGGTCTGCTGCTGAATTGTGCGCAGCGCTGCATCAAGTTCCGGCATATTGATGCCATCTTCGCCATCGGTCTCATCAAAAGCGATGCCAGCCCACGACGCGCCGTGATCCCACAGAATGAGGGCATACCGCTCAGCGGGGTAGGTCTGCATCCCCCACACCGCAAAATCGACCAGAGTCTGCGGATCGCCCATGTTCAACTCACCCAGGTCCTCCAGTTCCTGTGAACGGATCGTTTCCGGGTCATCGTCCCGGGTCACCAGGAAACGTTTGGTCGTTTCCCAATCGCCGTTGGAGTCATCATCCCATAACGCCACAGCGCCGATGCGATCAAACTGCACGACAATCTTGACCTGATCGGTGGAGCCGACCAACTCCATCTCATTGAAATCGATAACAGCATCGCGCTCGAGGTTGTTGTCGCCGTCGAGATAGACGAGAACGGTCCAGGCGGCTTTGTCACCCGCCGATTGCGCCACCGGCGTCGGCGACGGGTTTGGCGGCGAGTCTGCGCTGCCGCTCTGTGGCGTCGTACCGCTCGGCGGCGTCACGTTGCCGCTCTGTGGCGTCACATTGCCACTCTGTGGACCCAACGGTTCAAACCGTACATCAATGCTGTTAGTCGCCACCAGAATGCCGATACAGCCAGCAACGAGCACAATGCCAACCAATCCCAGGATAAGCGCCCAGGTCGGCAGGCACCCTTTGCGGGCAGGCTTCGCAGCCGCGGGTTGCGCTGGCAGCGGCTGATACTGCGGCTGCGCCGGGGGAACCTGGAGTCCCCGCGGTTGCGCCGGGGGCAGCCGGAATCCCTGCGCCGGTTGTGGCGGCGGGGTCGCAGGAGCGGTTGGCGGCGCGGGCATGGGCGCTGGCGTTGCGATAAGCGTGGCATCGACCGCGGGCTGCGGTTGCTCGAAGCGAAACGTCTCATCGCCGATCTCGATGAGGTCGCCGTTGCGCAGGCGGTGGGGCGCTGCGATGCGCTGCCCATTGACCAGCGTGCCGTTGGCGCTCCCCAGGTCGTACAGAACGAACCCGTCTCCCTCGCGGCGGATCTCGGCGTGGCGGCGCGACGCGCGGGCGCTGGCGACGACGACAGTGTTGTCCGGGTTGCGCCCGAATGAACACGGCGCATCGGTCAAAGGAATCTGCCTGCCTGCCTGAGCGCCGCTGACGACGGTAAGATGTGCTGTCATTGTGCCTCCAATGTTATGTCGAGCATCCGGTAACGAGTGATGAGTGATGATTGGAGCCAGGCGTGCATTGTCCAACGACATGCCGGTGCAGCGGGCTCAAGCCCTTATCACTCCCTCATTACATGCCATCCCGATGACTCATACCATCCCGACCGAACCCGGCGCGACAATCCCGTTGATTGTCGCACACGAACGGCAATCTGTCGAGGTTACGCAGCGCGTCTGACTCACACCACTTTCTCCCTATAACAGGCGGTAAGCAGTCGCCCTGCGGAAGAGCCGCATGGCGGCTCTCGTCGCCTTCCGCAGAGCGTTTCCCGTCTTGGCGCGGTGCGCGGCAATACTGCCGCGCCGTCATGAGCCGGAAGCGTTGCACCGCCGCAAGCTCCGGCAGCGCTGGAACACGCGCTGTCGCGCACGTTCCATCCATAAGAACGCAAAAAAAAGAGAAGTTGAGCTGTCTGTTGCAGAAATGTCGCAATACTGATGAGTACTTTGAGCGGATTGTAATCTCGAATGCGGGGTTTACGGGGTGACAATGCGGCAAGAGATGCGGACAATAGGTACTGTGTCGCATTGTGCGTCAACCGCCTGCCTCGTCTCCGCTGCAACAACGACCATGGCGGACAACCCGGCTGGCCGAGTTTCGCTAAGGGAGCAAGGTGATGAACGTACACCGTCGATTTATTGTCGCGCTTATCTTTGTCCTCCTTCTTGTGATGCTACCCGCACCAGGCGCGAGCAGCGCGATGGTCGATAGCCATCAACCATCGCGCCAGCGCATTCCCGATGGCGTCGTTGAACAATCAGGTTATCCTCCAGTGCAACTTCGGGCGTCGACAACAACGCCGCCGGGCAACCGGGCGCTCAGGTTCGATGGTCAGAACGACGAGGTGCGCGGACCGCAGGTGAGCGGTCTGGCTGGAGCGCAGACGATTGAACTCTGGATGCGCCCGGCGAGCAGAGGACAGAACAGCGTTGTCCTGGCGACGACGGACGATGTGATCGGTTGGGCGCTGGAACTCAACAGCGGTCGAGTGACATGGTGGGTGGCGACGCCAGGCGGATGGCGCTTTGTTCGTCATTCGACCGTACTGGCAGCCAATACCTGGTATCACGTCGCTGTCACCTACGATGGCGTGCGTGCGCGTGTCTTCGTCAATGGCTCAGCCAGCAGCCAGTCATCCATCGGACCCATCACTGAGGGTCCCCTGCTTCGGATTGGCGGCATGCCGGGATACGGGTTCTTCCAGGGTGAGGTAGACGACATCCGCCTGTCTGATGTCGTGCGCTATACCTCTTCATTTGTGCGACCATCAACACCGCACGCTGTCGATGCCAGGACGCGCGCACTCTTCCGATTCGACGAGGGAAGCGGTCAGTTCACCGCAGATGCTTCAGGCAACGGCTATATCCTGACCCTGGGATCCGGCGCTGGCGCTGATGATGCCGATCCGCAGTGGGTGACATCAACAGTCCCTGTGACCATACCCACGCCAGGCGCTACCGCGACCGCGACCCGCACTTCCAGCCCTACCGCGACCGCGACCCACACCTCCAGCCCTACCGCGACTGCGACCCGCACCTCCAGCCCTACCGCGACCGCGACCCGCACCTCCAGCCCTACCGCGACCGCGACCCGCACCTCCAGCCCTACCGCGACCGCGACCCGCACCTCCAGCCCTACCGCGACCGCGACCCGCACCTCCAGCCCTACCGCGACTGCGACCCGCACTTCCAGCCCTACCGCGACCGCGACCCGCACCTCCAGCCCTACCACGACCCGGACCGCCGCTCCCAGTCCCACCGCGACTGATACGGCCACGCCGTCCCCCAGCCCCACCGCGATCCCTACCGCCGCCCCCAGCCCCACGGCGATCTCTACCGCCACCCCCAGCGCCACCGCGACGCCAGCGCCGCCGGTGAGCGTCGAGTGGTCGCAACATGGCGCGAATGCGCAACGAACCAGTTATGTAGATATTGTCATTCCGACACCCTGGCGACTCAACTGGATCTGGAACGGTCCCAACGCCAGCGGGCGCGTTCGCAGCGATAAAATCCGTCTGCCGCGCGGCATTCAGCCGGTCACCGGCGGCGGGCGCGTCTA
>JAUQOW010000145.1 GCA_030550675.1 Chloroflexota bacterium | reverse complement strand
CCGGTCGGTTGCCAGGGGCGCAGGGCTTCGACCCGTTCCAGCCGGAAGGGGGCGTGATCGCGCCCTAACCCCATTACACCAAGGCGCTCGAAACTGAACAGGAAGTAGGGCAGATACTCCACCCCCCGTCCGATCAGCGTCAAGCCGAACTCCAGCGCATCGCCAGCCGCATAGCGCGTGCGCGTATCGTCTGGCGCCACAATGACAAACGGGCGCGGCACATCGCGCAGATCGTGCAGGTGCGTCACATCGGGCGGGTGCGGCGTCTCGAAAACCCAGCGGTAGGGGCAGAACGGGGTAATCGTGCATTCATGCGCTCGTCCCCAGCACGTCTGTAAACAGGAGGCGCGCTGAAACGCATAGCCGAAGCCGCCGCGCAGCATAGCGCCTTTATACGCAGGCAACCGTGCATCGACGAGCAGGCGAAGAGTCAGGCGAAGACGCAGGACTGGCAAATCAGGAAGCGCAAGACTGGAAGCGCCTTCAGGCATGGCAACATCCTTCCATCCCTCAAGTCTGGCATCCAGCGCGGGTCCAGGCATGAATTGTCAGACGGCAAGCAAGCGGGTCTCGGCTGCGCTGCGCCTCGGTTGGCGACTGAAGTCACGCCGAGCGGGCGTTCCGCTGGGCATCCACCGGCGCGGACGCTGTCGTTCCCCTCCGCGCAGGCGGACGGTCGGCCGCAGGTCCATCAGGGGCGATTTCAATCGCTGGCAGCCAGAGCATCGTTTCCTGACAGATCCTGCCTGCACCCTCCAGCGCCGTCCGTGCTCTGCGCGCCGACTTGGTTGAAGGGCGCGCAATGGTATTCTCTCGGAGCCTGGTCGAAAGGCGCACGCCGCCGGCATGCCTGCACCAATCAATTCAATGAATAGATGCTCTACCCGCCTTGTCTATGCTCAGAGCGATGTGATAGAGAATGGAGAGGCGGTCAGAGCAGCGAGCCTGATAGTGCATTATTGCGAAAAATCTCGTGATTTGTCAATAGTGAGTATGTACATGAGTTCGCTTATGCGGGTCTCCGGCTGACTATCCGTCTTCGCATTCGGGAAATATCGGCGCAGTCCGACGCCCGACGCGCATGCGCCTCCGAGACGCGATAGATGAAGAACGCTGCGGGTTGAAGCTCCGGCTGAGTTCGTGAAAGCCCCTCCGGTGCTTCCACGTCCTGAGCGAAGGCTTCAGCCCGCAGCCCAAAGAACGCGCGACCGCGCGGCGCAGGCGCCGGACTTGTTCGATCTGGCCCCGCAGCGGCTTCCACGTCCTGAGCGAGGGCTTCAGCCCGCAGCCCAACTTCACTAACCCGCAGGTGAGCGATCTTGCGTTCCCCGCAAGCGGTACACATCGGCGTATGGCTCATCGATCAGAAGATCAACCGGCATGCCCGCGACGCTCTCCGGTTGCCCGACGAAGTACACCGGGCGATCCGGGTAGCGACGGCGCGCCCGTTCGAGCCATGGGTCATCGCCCGGCTCGACGACATCGATCCAGACATCCTGGCGAACGCCTTCGACAAAGCGCAGGTAGAGCAGCGTCGTTCCCTGTTCCCAGTGCGTAATCACGACGGCATCCTGCGGCAGGATAGCGAGTGTTGCAGTAGCGAACTCGCGGTAGAGCCAGAGATGCTGTTTCGCCGACACCCGGTAGCGTGTCGCGCCCCACCCCAGCGTCAGCGCCGCCAGGAGCGCCAGCGTCACCGGGTAGCGCCAGGTTGCGCGCAGCAACGGCGCTCGACGAGCGACCGCCTCTGCGCCAGCCGCGATCCACAGCGCCCACGGCAGCAGCATGGGCAGGGTAAAGACCGGCGCATCGCCGACCGCCGGACCCAACAGCAGAAGGTACGCCAGCGTTGCAAAAAACACCCACGCCGCAGCGCGCCAGACCCACACATTCTGTCGCAGAAGCGCCGCGCTGCCCATCAACCCAAGCAGCGCGCCAACCGGTCCGAATTCAAACCACAGCCGCCTGCCGACCATCCGAAGCGTTGCCAGCGCAGACTCTGCATCGGGCGCGTGAAAGATGCCCCGCCGCACCTCGCCGCCTGTCAGCAGATCCATCACTTCCCCCCATGATTGCGGCGCCCCCCAGAAATAGTGGCGCGGCAGACCGTAATCCATGCCATCGAACGGACCGAAGCGGGCAAACTGCGCCAGCGGATAGAGCCACGGCGTCATACCTGCCAGAAAAGCAAGTCCGACCCATCCGGCGGACATTGCCAGTTCGCGGGAAGGCGTCTGTTTCCTTGCGCGCCATGCGTCGGCGACGAACGCGACAGCGAAGAGCGGCAGCGCAGTGACGACAAACAACCCGTGGTGGGTCAGACCGAGACCGGCAATCAGCGCCGCTGGCGCCAGCCTTGCCAGACCAGGAGGCGACGCGCTATCCCGTGCTCGTAGCAGCGTCAGCGCCAGCGCAACGATCAGCAGCGCGAGCAACGCATAGATCTCCGCAATCGTGGCGGCATTCCACAATCCCGGCGCCAGACCCAGCGCCAGCGCGCCGATGAGCGACGCCCACGAACGCCCGACGATGCGCCGCGCAAGCAAAACAAACAGCGCCACAGCCAGCGCCGCGCACACTGAGGATACCGCTGTCACGCGCCATGCCAGCGTGCCGAGCGGCAGCGCGCGGATCGCCAGGTGACCGAGCATCGTCGCCAGCGGATAGGTCGTCGGATGCGGCACGCCAGGAAGAACCGCCGCCAGTTGAAACTCCGCCGAGTCGCCGGAGAGCACATCAGGCGCAGCCGTCCAGGCGTACAGAAGAAGAAACCCGAGAAACAGCAGAAGCGACAGCGACAGAACCGCGATATTCACCGTCACGACCTGGCGGATCGAGCGAAGCGACATCATGGGGCGCTGGCGTTTGCAGTTGCGCAGGCGTAAAGCACCTCAATCAGATGCTGCCCGTGACGCACCAGGTCGGGGAGCGGAATGCACTCGTTGGCGCCGAAGATCGCGCTGAACGGGCGCGCGACGCCTACGGAGGCGACCGGGATGCCGAACGCTTCGGCGAAGTAAAACAACGGCAGACTGAACGGACCGCGCGGCAGGATCGTCAGCGGCGCACCGTGGATATACCTGCCGACATCGCTTACCAGTCGCACAAAGGGATCGGTGATCGGCGACTGCGCGGGAGGGTACCCGCCAGGCAGACGTTCAATCACGAGATCGGATAATCCTTTAGCGTCAAGGTGCGCCTGGAGCGCATCAACAATCATCTGAGGGCGCTGCCGGGGAACGAGTTGGAAGTCCAGCCGTGCGACGGCGCTGCGCGGGATCACCGGCGGATCGCTGACCGGCTCGGTTTGCAGCAGATTGATATTACATGTCGGCAGGGTCACTTCCGAACGCACCAGCGGCGCGCCGGACAATCCAAAGAGAAACTGGTTGATATGCCAGGCATCGCGCCGTCCCGCTTCATCGGCGAACACTGTGCGCAGGATGCGGTTCTCTTCGGTTGTAGGACCTTCGATAGCATCATAAAATCCGCTGATCAGCACTTCTTCCTGATCAGTCTTGATTTGATTGAGCGCCCAGATCAGGCGCCAGAGCGGATTTGGCACAGTGGCAGCCATGCCGGCGGGCAGGGCTTCCGGCGTCTGCTGCACACGCAGCAACACCTGCACCAGCCCTTTTGCGCCGCTGTAGCAGAACGGTTGCCCGCTGGCATCGCGGTCGCCTCCGCTCGCCAGACAGGCGTCGGCTTTGAAGAGCGCGCGGCGGTCGGCGATCAGGGCGCCGAGATGTGGGCTGCCGGTCAGATAATCACCTTCGGCAACTACCACGACGCCGCACGGCAATTCACCCTCCGCTTCGATCAGGGCGGCAATCGCATTCAGATGCGCCGCCAGCGGACCCTTGCCATCCGCCACGCCGCGCCCATACACGATGCCGTCGCGTTCAGCCAGCTGGAACGGATCGTGACGCCAGGCGCGCCAGGGACCTGGAGAAGGCGCATCATAGTGATGGTAGAGCAACAGCGTATACGGTTGCCGCCCGCCACGCCAGCCAACAACAATCGGAGCGCCAGGCGTCGGGCGGACCTCTGCCTGCAAGCCGCGACTGCGCATCATAGCAGCAATGCGTGTCGCCACGGAGCGCAGGTCATCCGCCTGACCGGGGCTGCCTGGCAGGCTGATAAGGTGATCAAGATCGCAAATGAGTTGATCGGTTGAGATAACGGCTGGCTCAGTCACAGACATGCTCCGTTGACGCCGAGACTATAACCGATTATAGCACGTTGCTCAACGATTGATAAACGACCATTGGACAAATTGGCTCAACCCTGCTACACTCCTCGAGGTATGATCCGGCAACGCCTGAGAAGTTGTGCGCAATGGGTTCTGGCTCTGGCAATTGCGTGCATCGCACTAGTCGGGTGCACGATTGAAGGCGGCGTACCAACGCCGACTCCTGCTCCGACGACGCCAGCAAGCGCTCCAATTCCAACCAGTGCAGTGATTGCTGAACGCATTGCGGAGCGCAGCGATACCTGGATGATCGGAGCGCTTGATCTCCCTGCCGACCTGTACCCATACCCGCAATCCGCCGCCTCACGCCGCGCAACGGCGGCGCTGACCGAGCTGCTTTTCCCGTCGCCGATCCTGACCTATAATTACGGCTATACCGTCACCGGCGTGCTTGAGCGCATCCCCACCCTCGAAAATGGCGACGCAGAACTGCGCAAGGTCGATGTTTACCTCGACGCAACCGGCGCTATTACATCCACGGTCACCGATGTCGTCACGCAAGTCGACCAGTTGGTGATCACGTTCCGCTGGAACCCGCGGTTGCGCTGGTCGGACGGCACGCCCGTCACGGCGGACGACTCGGTGTTCGCCTACGAACTGGCAAAAGCTGCGCCGCCTGGCGATGCAGCCGCTGAGTTGCTGGCAAAGACCGCCGCCTACGAGAAGATCGATGATTACACAACGCGCGCTGTGCTCCGTCCCGATTACGTGGGCGCCGCCTATTTCATGAGTTACTGGACGCCTCTGCCGCGCCATGTGCTTCGGGGCGTCGATCCAGCGCGGGTGCGCGAGAGCGCATTCGCTCGCCAGCCGGTCGGGTACGGTCCCTATATGATTGTCGAACGCACCGCCACTGAACTGCGCTTCGAGCGCAACCCGCATTATTTCGGTCCGGCGCCGGCGGCGTCGCGCCTGGTCGTTCGCCAGTTCGCCGATCTCGAACTGCTGCGCGCCAATCTCCTCAACGGCAACCTTGATCTGGGAGTTGCCGATCGGATCCCGCCGACGATGCTGGCGCGCTTTGATAGCGACGCGGCTGAAGGAACGTTGCAGGTCGTTACGATCCTTAGTCCTGTCTGGGAGCATATTCTGTTCAACCTGGACGTGCCCGCGTTGCAGGATATTCGCGTGCGCCGCGCGCTGGCATATGGCACGAACCGGCAGGCGATGGCGGATGCGCTCTTCGGCGGGCGAACGCCAGTGCTGGACAGTTGGGTGCTGCCGGGGCACGCGCTTGCCGCGCCGCCGGATCAATTGACCCGCTACCCCTACGATCCTGAGCAGGCGCGTCGGTTGCTCGAAGAAGCCGGATATACCGATCCTGATGGCAATGGCATCCGGGCGTCTCCCGACGGCGTCACCCTGACTCTGCAACTGCTGACGACGCAGGGGAGCGAGGTGCGGCGCGAGATCGCCCGCCGGTTTCAAGATGATATGCGAGCGATTGGCGTTGAGATCGACATTAATGAAACGCCGCCCGCTGAGATGTTCGACTCGGACGGTCCTCTTTATCTCCGACAGTTTGATCTGGCGCTCTTCGGATGGATCGCCGGACCAGAACCCGGAGGGCTGCAACTCTGGAGTTGCGCCGCCGTTCCTGGCGAAAGCAACAACTATCGCGGCGAGAACTTTGCCGGTTGGTGCTTCCGTGATGCTGATCGCGCGGTGCGCACCGCCGATACGACTCTCGACCCCGCTGAACGCGCTGCGGCATACCTGCGACAGCAGCAACTCTGGACCCAGGAGCTGCCGGCGATCCCCCTCTTTCAGCGCCTCAGCATCGTCGTGGCGGCGCCCGACGTGCGCGGGCTTGCGCCCGATGCCCTTGCGCCGGTGACGTGGAATGTGACGGCGTGGAAACGGGAAGATCGTTGAACGTTACAGGTCGCACGCGGGACGGTTGCGGGCAGGGGCGCGCCAGCGGCGCTCCCACGCGCCGGGTGCGGGCGGAAGGCGGGGCGTCGCACGTTGAACGTTGCAGGTTGAACGTGAGCAGTCGGGAAGGTTGCGGTTCCCCCCTGATCCCTGATCGCTCACCCTTGACGAACCCCGAACTCCAACGCCTCCTGGGGACTGCGGACTGTGGCAATGTCGCCAAGCGTAATGCCCTGATGCGTCAGAGTCAGCGCCACATCCGACGAAATGCCGCTCAACGTGACATGGCATCCAAGCAGTTTGAGCGCCTGCGCCAGATCGATGAGCGACTGTGCAACGACCGAGTCTACAGTTGGCACGCCGGAGATGTCGATAATCACGTGATGGGCGCGCCCGCCGTGCGCCGCTTCGAGCAGGCGTCCCATAATCGCCGATGAGCGACGGCTGTCGAGATGCCCGACGATAGGAGCGAACAAAACGCCGTCAGCCAGGGTGATGGCTGGTATTTCCAGCGTGGCGACCAGATCGAGCAGGCGGCGTTGCTCCTCGAGTTGCGCCTGCTGGGTGGCATTGGCTTCCGCCAGCGACTCCACCAGCGACTCGGCTCGCTGGCGCGCTTCCTCCGCCTGCCGTCGCGCCTCGTTCGCCTGCCGCGCTGCGGTGTTGAGAATCGCGCGCGCCAGCAGCATCATGCTGATGATCAATCCGTACACAATGAGATTGATAGCGTCCAGGTAGGGACCGCTCCACCCCGTGCGGACGCCCATGAGCAGAACGCTGGCAATCGCTGAGCCAATCACCCAGGCAGGGGAGAGCAGGACGAGCGCCAGAGCAGGCGGGATAAAGAGGGAGGCGCGGTAGGTCGTCTCAACATCAAACGTGCCAAAGGCGACGATTGGCGCAAAGATTATGACCAGCGCATGGCGGGCGTACTCCCAGCCGCGCAGGTAGGCTGCCAGCATCGATGCGACCGTCGGGACGATCACCAGCCCCAGGACAGTTCGATTCCATTCGCCAGCAAATATCACCGTAACCAGATACATGAGCGCACTTGCAATGATTAGCGCGCAGATGCCAATGAAACTTTGTCTCTGTGTGATATTCATCCTCTTCCTCCTTTGGGGAGTGCAGCATACACGCAGTTTGCCGCCAGATATGCCTTGGCATTATATGCCGCATCTGAACATGCGAACCGTCCGAAACGTTAACAAATGCCAAACTTTTTTGCAATCAAGGTTCCTGGCGACGCGCAGTTTTTCGCGTCCCTGCCTCCAAAACCCCTTACAAATCCACAGGTTATCCACTTCACGCATGTCGCATGAGTGTGCTATACTTGCACTGTTGGCGCCGGGCGCGCTCATTATGCGTCTTCGGTTATGTAGAGCAACCGCATGAGAATGCGTTTTGTCTGACGCCTGCCTGGACAAACATGAGCTTCCGATGCTTTGCAGAGTCTTGATTGTGTGAAACCCCATCCCTGGGTGTCAAGCGTTTTTCTGCGCGCTGTCACGACGCCGGACCTCTGGCGCGAAGGAGACCTTCTATGAACGACTTCGTTCACCTGCACGTCCACTCCGAATACAGCCTGCTCGACGGCTACGCCGCCACGAGCGCCATCGCCGCGCGCGCCGTTGAATTGGGGATGGATAGCATCGCCTTGACCGACCATGGCGTGATGTATGGCGCTATAGAGTTTTACACCAATGCAAAAAAAGCGGGCATCAAGCCAATCATTGGACTGGAAGCGTACATGGCGCCTGGATCGCGGCGAGATGCGACGAGCCGCGGTGCGAAGCATTACTACCACCTGCTGCTGCTGGCGAAAGACGAAGTCGGGTACCGCAACCTGGTGCGCCTGACAACGCGCGCCCATCTTGAGGGGATGGGGAAAGGGGTCTTTGCCCGACCGCGCATCGACCGCGAGTTGCTCGAGCAATATCACGAGGGGCTGATTGTCACCTCCGCGTGCATCGCTGGCGAAGTCGCGCAGCGTCTGACGGAAAAGCAAAAAGCGCAGGCGCGCGAGATCGCCGCCTACTACCGCGATCTCCTGGGACCCGACAATTACTTCCTTGAATTGCAACTTCACGACAATACGCCCGAACTCGAAGAGATCAACGATGAACTGGTGCGCATCGGCAAGGAACTGGGCATTCCGCTCGTCGTGACGAACGATACGCACTTTGTGCGCCCGGAAGACCTTGAAGCCCACAAGATGATCCTGGCGCTCGGCTACAACATGACCCTCAAGGAGCTGTGCGCGAAGAATTATCAGATGGACGAAACGTACCACATCATGAGCGGCGAGGAGATGTGGCGACGGTTCAAGAAATACGGCACGGCGCCGCTCGAAAACACCCGCCGCATTGCCGAGCGCTGCAACCTGAAGCTGGAGTTCGGTCGCGTTCAGTTGCCAACGATTGACATCCCTGAAGGGCACGACGCAGCGTCGTACCTGCGCTTCGTCTGCGAAGAAGGGTTGATGCGACGCTTCAACGGCAACCCGCCGGAAGAGTATGTGAAGCGCCTCGAATACGAACTCGACGTGATCAATCAGACCGGCTTCCCCGATTATATGCTGATTGTCTGGGACTACGTCAAGTTCGCGCGGTCGCGCGGCATTCCCTGCCTGCCGCGCGGCTCAGCGGGCGCGTCGCTCATCCTCTACTGCCTGGGCATTACCGACGTCGATCCAGTCAAGAACAAGCTGCTCTTCGAGCGCTTCCTCAGCCCGGAACGCCTGGAGATGCCGGATATCGACATCGACTTCGCCGATAGCCGCCGCCACGAGGTGCTTGAGTACATCGCCGAAAAGTATGGTCGTGAAAACACGGCGCAGATCATCACCTACGGCACTCTCGGCGCCAAGGCGGCCATCCGCGACATCGGGCGCGTGCTGGACATCCCGCTGAGCGAGGTGGACCGCGTCGCCAAACTCATTCCGGCGCTGCCGGTCGGCACAACCATTGCGCAGGCGCTCGAGCGCGTGCCGGAGTTGAAACAGATCTATGAGACGAACCCCACGCTGGCGAACCTGATCGATTGGGCGCAGAAGGTCGAAGGGCGCATGAAGAGCGTCGGCACGCACGCCTGCGGCGTCGTCGTCAGCCGCACGCCGCTCGAAGAAATCGTCCCGCTCCAGCGCACCACAAAGGACGAAAACGCGCTGATGGCGGCGTTCGAGGGACCCACGCTGCAAAAGATGGGTCTGCTGAAGATGGACGTGCTGGGGCTGACCAACCTCTCGGTCGTGGCTGAGGCGCTGGAGTATATCGCGCAGACGACCGGCAAGAAGATGGAACTCTCCGACATCCCGCTCGACGATCCAAAAGTGTTCGAGGCGCTCGGTCGCGGCGAAACGACGAATGTGTTCCAGCTCGAGAGTCCGGGCATGACGCGCTACCTGATGCAACTCAAGCCGACCCGCGTCGAAGACCTCTATGCGATGGTCGCGCTCTACCGCCCCGGTCCGCTCGAGCAGATTCCGGTCTATATTCACAATAAGAACAATCCGCAGGACATCAAATACCTCCATCCGATCCTGAAGCCGATCCTGGAAGACACCTACGGCGTGATCGTCTACCAGGAACAGATCATGCGGCTGCTCCAGGAAGTCGCCGATTACACCCTCGGTCAGGCGTATATTGTCATCAAAGCCATCAGCAAAAAAGACAAGAAATTGATGGCGGAGAACGAAGTCAAGTTCAAGCAGGGATGTCTCAAAAAAGGGTTGACTCAGGAGCAGGCGGATCAGTTGTGGGAACTGATCCTGCCGTTCGCTGGCTACTCCTTCAACCGTCCGCACTCGACGCTCTACGGTTTGCTCAGTTATCAGACCGCCTGGCTCAAGGTGAACTATCCGGTCGAGTATATGGCGGCGGTGCTGAAAGGCGCCGGCGGCGCGACCGACGACATCGCCAAAGCCGTCAATGAGTGCCGTCAACGCGGCGTTCCGGTGCTGGGACCCGACATCAACGACAGTGCGCTCGATTTTACCATCCGCGAGTTTCGCGACCCCGCCGACGGTCAGATCAAGCGCGGCATCCTGTTTGGTCTCGCGGCGATCAAGAATGTCGGCGCCGGACCGATCGAGGCGATCCTGCGCGAACGCGACGCCAACGGTCCGTTCCGCTCGCTCGAAGATCTGTGCGAGCGGGTGGATCGCCATGCGCTGAACAAGCGCGTGCTCGAAAGCCTGATCAAGTGCGGCGCGCTTGACTCGCTTCCCGGCAATCGCTGGCAAAAGCTGGAGATCCTTGACGCCGCCATGGAAGCCGGCGCCCGCGCCCAGAAGAACCGTGAAACCGGGCAGATCGACATGTTTAGCGGGATGGTCGCCGATGTTGCCGGTTCTGCGGCTTCCATTCCGCGCTTCGACAGGCTCAGCGCGCCGTTGCCGGACATTCCGGAAGACGCTGAGCGCCGCAAGGAAAAACTGGCGTGGGAAAAGGAGTTGCTCGGCGTCGTCTTCTCAAGCGATCCGCGGAAAGCGGCGCTGGAACGCGCAAAGGTCGATCATCGCGTCCCGCTCGCCGCCATCCGCGACGCCGAAGGGCTGTCGGAATATCTGGGCAAGGTGCATACCTTCGCTGGCATGCTGACGCGCGTTCGCGCTCTTTCGACGAAAAAAGGGGAGGCGATGCTGGTGGCGGCGCTCGAAGATGAAAACGAGGATGTCGTCGAGCTGGTTGCGTTTCCCAAAGCCTATGAAAAATACCGCGATCTGTTGCGACAGGACGCGCTGCTGACGGTGCAGGCGAAGGTCGACGAGCGCAACGGCGCTGTCCAACTGGTGCTCGAAAGCGCCGCTCAACTCGATCTGTCAGAAGCGGAACCGCCGCCAGCCGAGACTGAAATGGACCTCGAAGGGCTGGCGGAAGCTGGCGACCCCGGCGCCTTTGAGCCGGTTGCGTCTGCGGCAGAGTGGCAGGAGTCGGACGCGCCCGCGCCTTCCGTCGCCTCATCGGTTGAGGCGGCGCCAGCGCCGTCGGCGCCCGCTGACGCTCCCACAGCTTCTCCGCAGCCTGGTAAACCTTCATCGCCGCCAATAACCGCGCCGGTCTCAATCATCAAACCACACGCCGCGCCGCGTCAACGCGCCGCTGCGCCAGCGACCAACGGCAACGGTCACGACCATCACGCGCCAGCAACCAACGGCGGCGCAGCGCATAGGCGCACGATGCGCCTGCGCTTCCGGCGCTCTGGTGATCAGGAGGCGGATATCCGGTTGATGCAGCACGTGTACGATTTGCTGCGCGGGCGCGACGGCGCCGATCAGGTGGTGATCCAGATCGATGCCGCTGATCGCCGGGTGCTGCTGCGCATGCGCCAGACGATTACCTGTGATGACGGGTTGATCGATGCACTGCGCGGAGCGCTGGGAGCGGAGTGTGTGTCCGTGGAGTAAAGTCGGTCAAAAACTGCGCGGCATCACTCGTCCCAATACGCCACGAGCCGTCCCTCTGCGTCGTACAGAGCGCCGGGATCGGAGGCGTTGTCGGTCCAGATGTCCCTGCCGCCAGCACGTGGGAACGAGCGCGTCTCACCCGGCGCCAGAACGCCGCTGATGCCCTGGTGGATCTGCGCGCCGCGCATGCTGCACATCGTCCAGCCGTCCAGACTCACCGGTTCACTGCTGACGTTGCGCAGCGTGACCACTTCAGCGCGCTTGTCAATGCTCACAATGGCGACAGGAGCGTTCGGCGCCAGCGCAGCATATGGTTCCGTGCGGCACCCGTCGAACGATGGCGGCAGCGGCGTCGCCGCTGGCGACGGCGTTGAAGGACGGACGGGCGAGGTCGCCACC
>JAUQOW010000423.1 GCA_030550675.1 Chloroflexota bacterium | reverse complement strand
TACCTGATCATGACCCTCTTTCTCGCTGTAGACTGGTACGGCGGCTTTGGTCTGGTCCGACGCATAGAGGGGAGCGAAGAAAGTCATCGTATCATCGTAGCGCAGGGGCCGCTCTTCGTGCCGGTTATTGCGCTCTATGTCCTTGGCGGTATGCTCGCGCCGACCGGCATGCTTCTGGTTGCTTCCTGGCGCAATCGCGCTATGTTTCGCACAGCTATGTGGTTGTCAGGCGGACTTGCGCTTTCCTTCATCTCAGGAGCGGTGTTTGGTGAGCGCTCATCTCCGGCGTTGAACTATATCAGCATGCTCCCGCTTTATCTGGCGTTCGGCTGGGTGATACTGCGCTACCAGATGTTTCGCCCATCGAGCATTGCGCTCCGCACCGCCGTCGAGCATTTGCCGGACGGCGTCATGGTGCTTGATGCACAACGACGGGTGCGCTTCGCCAATCGCGCAGCGCAGCACCTGGCGCCATTCGCAGACGCCAGCAATATGTCGTTTGAGGAAGCGCTGGCACGCGCCGGTTTTTACGAGCAAACGACGCCCGATGATCAGCTTGCCGGTCTGCGGCGCTTCCACCGCAACGGCGAGGTCGCAGCGACGCTCATCGTTTCGGAAGCCGCCATCGAGGGTGATCGCGGTTCCGCCTGGGTTGCGCTGATCCGCGATGTGACGACTGCGGAACGACAGAAAGCGGCGCTGGCAGCCTCGCGCGCAGCGCTTGAGGCGCGCACCGCAGAACTGGAGCGTTCACTGAAGGAGATTCAGCAACGGGACGCACTGATTACCCGCCTGACGCTGCCAATGATCCCGTTGAGCGAGGGAGTGCTGGCAATGCCGCTGATTGGAGCGTTTGATGGAACGCGGTGCGAGACGCTGATTACACTCCTGCTGAAACAGATCGAAGAACGCGGCGCCCGTGCGGTGTTGCTCGATCTGACCGGCATTACTGGCTTTGATGAGTCGCTGGCGCGGGCGCTGCGCCACGCAGCGGACGGCTCGCGTCTGATGGGGGCGCAGATCGCGCTGTGCGGCGTGCGTCCCGACATTGCTGAAAGCATCGTCCACGAACGGATGCCCCTGAATGGCGTGCGCCTCTTTGCGACGATGCAGGAGGGCGTGGCGGCGATGCTGCGGCAGCGATGACTCTGCGTTTTGTGGAATGTAAAACCGCTGCTGCGAGCGCTTGCCGCGCCGTGCGACAGACGTGAGCCGGTTCAGCGCTATACTCAGGTCTCTGAATGCAGGGTAACGGGAGCGACTGCCTCATAGGAAGACCAACCTAAACCTGGACAATCACGCTTGCACCTAGCGCTGGCTTCGACAGGCTCAGCCAGCGCCAACCGGGATGGTCAACGTGGGCGCGATTGTTCAGTATTCGGTTGATCGCTCAATATCGCCCGCCCCGCCGTTAATTCCCGCAGCGCCCCGGTCAACGCCGCGACACGCGCTTCCGGGACGCTGATTTCCAGCGTCACCTCTGTGGCAAACTCCTCGCGCTCAACGGTTCCACGGTGTGCGGCGATCAGTCGCTGCGTCTGCTCATATGCGGAATAAGGAACAGTGATCAAAAGCCTGCGGCGGGCGATCTTTTCCGTGCGCGGCAGCGCTGCGAGCACTGCTTTTGCAGTATCGCCGTAGGCGCGCACCAGTCTCCCGGTTCCCAGGAGCGTCCCGCCGAAATAGCGCGTCACCACCACCACGACATCTCCAAGTCCGCTGCCGCGCACAACACTCAATACCGGTCGTCCGGCAGTTCCGGCTGGTTCGCCGTCATCGCTCATTCCCTCAATAGTGGTTGATCCATGACCAATGATATATGCGTAAACGTGGTGTGTGGCGTCCGGCATCTCGGCGCGCACAGCGGCAATGAACGCCTTCGCGTCTTCAACAGTTGCGGCGGGAGCGGCGGAACCGATGAAGCGCGAATTGACCACGCGCAGCTCAACGCGCGCAGGACCGGCGGGTATCAGGCGAGGAGGCGAATCGGCAGTCATGGTTGTTGAGGTGAGAATATCCTTGTGGGCATCGTCGATGTCAGTGGCGAAAGATATCGGGACGCGACGACTGATAGGCGGCATGCATAGCGCGCGCCTCTTCGACCGAGAGCAGACCGAGGTCGATGGCGAAGTTCTGGATCGCGCTGATATGCGACATCAAGGCGTTGTACAGCTGCTCGTTGGTGTCGTAGGTCGTGACGCGGCGACGATGATCGTCAGGGAGATCGGAAATCTTGATCAGCCCGTCATAGAGCGCCTCAAGGTACGCTCTGGTCTGGTCGCGCAGCGATTGGTCAGGGGAGGTCATGCGGACATCCTTTCGACTGTTCCGTGGCGGAACGCAACAGACTCGCTCGTTTGCGCCATGCTGAAACCTCTGCCACACTGTCCAGGAGCATCTTCGTTGCAGAGTCAAGTCTATCATCGCCGTGCGTCTGGAGCAAGACGGCGCTATCACGAGGCTCTTGGGCATTTATCAGGCGTCAAGCAAGCGCGTCCCTGCTGAGATTCGCTTTGGTTGGCGACTAATGAAGATTA
>JAUQOW010000422.1 GCA_030550675.1 Chloroflexota bacterium | reverse complement strand
ACGAAGGGAACATAGCGGAACTCGATCCGCTTTCCCAGAAACTCGTTGTGGTCGGCGTCGCAGCCGGTATCCAGCACGCCGACAATGACGTTCCCTCCTCTGACGCCCCGGCGGTGCGCTTCCTGAATGCCGCTGACGACGGGCCATTCCGGTGCGCGCGGTCGGCGAACCCTCGTTTCAGCGCCGATGCGCGCAACCGGCAGGGAAAGCGACACATCGGGCACGATCAGGTACTCGTCGGCGAGGATCTCGCGCGCCTGTTCCGCCTGTTGACTGGTCGGCGCATTGACGATGTAGCAACTGACGTGCCCCAGGCGCTCAAACCCGTACCCGACCGGCTTGCGCTGTCCGGGCAGGTGGGGACGCAGGCCGAGTCGGATCAGTTCCATCGCGCGACGTGACGTCTGCGCGTCGCGCATAAGCTCCATGCGTTTTTCGGCGGTTGCCGCTTCATGCAGCGCAAACGCTGCGCTTCGCGTCCGCTTGCGGACAGCGATAAACTTTTCCACGCTCGATGACTGCCTGCCAAAGCGCGATGCCACGCTTCAATATCTTTTCCTGTACCATACAGTATAGCACAGGCGAAACACGCCTCACGACCCCTCGCCCCATACGCCTACTTCAATCCCTGCCAGATTTTCCAGCGCCTTGATCAGCGCATGGTTGCCTTCGTGTCCGAGACCGCGCGCCTGCAGGGTGCGGTAAAGCTGGTGAATCAATGCTGTTCCCGGCAATGGGATGCCGAGGCGATCAGCTTCTTGCAGAACCAACCGCAGGTCTTTTTGCTGGAGATCAATCGTAAACCCGGGGCGCCAGTCGCGCGCCAGGATCTGCGGTCCGCGGTTGCTCAACATCCAACTGCCCGCCGCTCCGCTTGAGACCGCTGCCAGCGCCTTGTGCAGATCGACGCCGCCAGCCTGCGCGAATAGCAGCGCTTCGCTCATCGCCAGCGCGTGCCCCACCACCAGAATCTGGTTGACCAGTTTGGTCGTCTGCCCCGCGCCGATCGGACCCAGGTGGGTGATGGTTTTGCCCATCGCCTGGAAGACTGGCAATGCGCGCTCGAACTGCGCGGCATCGCCG
The DNA here is from genome assembly GCA_030550675.1 of Chloroflexota bacterium. Lineage (GTDB taxonomy): Bacteria > Chloroflexota > Chloroflexia > Chloroflexales > Roseiflexaceae > Roseiflexus. The sequence continues at coordinate 1,455 of JAUQOW010000422.1, read as the reverse complement.
CCGACCATGATGCTGAGCGTGCCGCGTTCGGCGCCCTCTGAGCCGCCGCTGACCGGCGCATCAAGCATGTGGATGTGGCGTTCCGCCAGGCGTGCGGCTATTCGTTGGGTTGCCTGCGGGCTGATCGTGCTCATGTCGATGACCAGCGATCCGGGGCGCGCGCCGTGGATGACGCCGCCCTCGCCCAGAACGACTTGCTCGACGTCAGGCGTGTCGCTGACGCAGGTGATAATGATGTCGCTGTGGAATGCCAGGTCGCCGGGGCTGCTGGCTGTTCCGGCGCCTTCCGCCGCCAGTTCGTCCATGCGGCTGGCAGTGCGGTTCCATACCCGCAACGGAAACCCTGCCTTCAGAATGTTGCGCGCCATGCCGCGCCCCATGATGCCGAGACCAATGAAGCCAATCCGTTCGCGCTGCTCCATACGCTCTTCCCTTTGATTTCAGCACGGAACCTCTTGCGCGTCATTGTATCACGCACTTCTCAGGCGTCTGCCATTTTTGCGTAACGCTGGCGTTATCTGCGAGGATTGTCACGGTCGTCGCGTCTGGCTACAGTATCAGTAGTGCGTGGTTTCGTCTGTGGAGGAGCGCTGGTATGGCTTCGTTCACTCGCTTTGTCATTATTGCAGCGTGCGCAGCATCGCTGGCGCTGTCACTGCTGGCGGCATGCGTCGCTACTCCGGCAGTTGTGACTATGCCGCTGCCGGATGCCTCCCTTCCGACTGCGGCGGTCTGGGATCAGGCGCCGTTTCCAGCGCAGGTGGCGCCGGATGGCATGCCCGTCTTTTCATACGCGAATGTGACCCCTTCTCCAACGCTGCAACCGATCCCCACGCCGCTGCCAACTCCCGTGCCGCCAACCATGCAGCCGCTCGGTCCGGGCGGTATGCCGCATCCGCTGCGCGTCCGCCGGTTGCAGTTCGGTGTGCATGCCCATCTATTCTGGACTGACCGCGCCACGCCGTTGCGCCTGGCGAAGGAAGCCGGTTTTGGCTGGATTCGCCAGCAGATCCACTGGAAGGACCAGGAAGGTCCGCCCGGATTCTACGCCTGGGGCGCTGAACTCGACGCGCTGATCGCCGATGTTAATGCGCGCGGGCTGAAACTGATGATCTCGGTCGTCCGCTCGCCGCGTTTCTATGGACGCGGCGGCAGCGACGGGTTGCCGGAAAACCCCGAAGCGCTGGGGAACTTCGTCGCAGCGCTGGCGCAGCGGTACAAAGGGCGCATTCACGCCATTCAAATCTGGAATGAGCAGAACCTGGCATACGAGAACGGCGGCTACGTCTCGACTGACGACGCCCGACATTATGTCGAAATCCTCAAGGTTGCGTACCGGCGCATCAAAGAAGTCGATCCGACGATCATCGTGGTTAGCGGCGCGCCAGCGTCAACCGCCGTCGATAGCCCTGGGATTGCGATCTCTGACATTCGCTACTACAGCGCCATGTTCGC
>JAUQOW010000013.1 GCA_030550675.1 Chloroflexota bacterium | reverse complement strand
CCAGGGCGTTTCGGACGCGCCTTCGGCAGCGACGCGACGGTTGGCGAGACGCTCAAGCGCGTCAATCAGCGCAGCCGCCAGCATCACCATCACAATCGAGCGCAGCGTGGTCGCTTTATCCGGCTCGAAGTGACGCGCCGACAGCAGGTTGAAGTAGGACGGTATCAGCAAAAGGGCAAGCAGCCAGCCGCCCTCTATAATGCGCTCACACCAGATCGAAACCGACGATCGTGACACCTCAGAGTCCTCCCGCAACAAGCGCTCCAGCGAAGGATCACGGCGCGCGCTCAACGCCAGCGTGCAGCGGCTCAGGCGATAGATCGCGTTCGTTCCGCTGCCTCTGCTTATACGCTCGCGCCCGTTCGAGCATATCGAGCGCGCTGCGAAGACTATGTTCACTCACTGGCGTTCCATCGAGCATGGCGGCGATCTCGTGCGCCCGTTGCGCATCGTCGAGACGCTCGACCACCGTGCGCGTTCGTCCGTCGCTGAACACCTTCGTAATGACGAAGTGCGCATCGGCGAATGCGGCAACCTGTGGCAGGTGCGTGATACAGACGACCTGATGACGGTCGCTGATGCTCCAGAGTTTTTCGCCTACCACCTGACCGGCGCGACCGCCGACGCCGACGTCGATCTCATCGAACACCAGAGTCGGAATGTCATCGACTCGCGAAAGGATCGACTTCAGCGCCAGCAGAAGGCGGGCGCTCTCGCCGCCTGACGCGATCCGCGCCAGCGGCTTGAGCGGCTCGCCAGGGTTAGGCGAGAGCAGGAATTCAATCGTATCAATGCCGGTGCGATCAAACGCCCAGCGGCGTTCGACCCCGTCTTCAATCACCGGAACCCCGGCAGGGTCTTCGGTGCGTTCCATACTCACCGCGAAGCGAACATGCGGCAGTGCGAGATCTCGCGCCGCCTGTTCAACCTCCTGCGCCAGGCGGTCGCCTGCTGCGCGACGGCGTCGGGACAACTCTGCGGCGAGGCGGCCGATCTCCTCGAGCAGACGACGTTCTTCGGCTTCGAGGTCCGCCAGGTGCTCGGCGCTGCGGGTCAACCGTTCAATTTCCGCCTCGGCGGACGCCGCCCGCTCCAGGATCTGATCGATGCTGCCGCGGTACTTGCGCTGCATGTCGCGGATCAACGTCAGGCGATCCTCAATGGCGTCGAGGCGCGCCGGGTCAAACTCCATGGCGTCACGATAGGCGCGCACGCGCATCGCAAGATCCTCGACATTGTAGAGCAGTTCGGCAGCCTGATCTGCGACCGGTTGCAGCGAGGGGTCAAGGCGCGCCAGTTCCGCGAGCGTATCGCTGACAGCGCCGAGGAGCTCAACCGCCGAGCGGGCGGCGCGGCGTCCGCTTTCATCGCCGGTGTAGAGCAGCGCATACGCTGTCGCAACCAGTTCAGTAATGCGCGCGCTGTTCTGAAGCAGGGCGCGCTCGCGCAGCAGTTCATCTTCCTCGCCGGGGCGCAGGCGCGCCGCGCGGACGTCCTCCAGAAGAAAGGTCAATTCCTGGATGCGTTCGGTGCGTCGGGCTGCGGCGCCGCGCAGCAGTTCGAGTTCGTCGCGCACGTGGCGCAACGCCGCAACCTGCGTGGCAACTTGCTCGCGCAACGGGATCAGACCGCCGAAGCGGTCCAGCATCTCGCCGTGGGTGCGACTGTTGAAGAGCGACAGACCTTCGTGCTGACCGTGGATATCCACCAGGCGGCTGCCAACGTCGCGCAGCACGGCGCTGCTGACAGCGCGCCCATTGACGCGCGCGACGCTTCGCCCGCTTTCGCGGATGATTTCGCGGGACAGGATCACCTGATCATCGTCGTCACGCAGACCATACTCGTCGAGGAGCGGCAGGAGGTCAGGACGGTCGGTAATGCTGAATACCCCCTCGATACGGGCGCGTTCGCAGCCGGAGCGCACGAACGAGGGATCGGTGCGTTCGCCGCGCAGCGTCCCCAGCGCATCGATAATGATCGACTTGCCGGCGCCGGTCTCGCCGGTGAGAACATTGAACCCGTCGCAAAAGCGCAGATTGAGGCGCTCGATGATAGCGAAATCGCTGATGTTGAGTTCAAGCAACATGCACGTGACGGCGTATGCGTCGCACCTGAATGGACAGGCGTCAAAATTGTACCATATTCCGTCCCGGCGGAGCGCCCGATATTCGTCTATTTTCCGCGTTCCACGGCGTGAAGGGGACGCTTGGCGACCGAATCGGCGCGACTCTGGAGCCACACATGGATAAAGCGCTGAATTGCTGTGATATTGCTCAAGACAGCCAGGCACCAGAGCATCAGCGTCACCCAACCGGTCAGCAAGCCGAGGACGATCAACGCAATCCGTTCAGGGCGCTCGAGCAACCCGGCCTTGCCGTCGAAGCCGCACCCCTCAGCGCGGGCGCGAATGTAACTGGTCAGCAGCGAACCGACGGCTGAGGCGAAGATAAGCAACGTCTCAACGGCATGAGGCGCCAGACGCTCGAAATAGATCAGCAGCCCAAGCAGGATAAACATATCTGCATAGCGGTCAAGGGTGGAGTCGAGAAACGAACCGAAGCGACTGACCTGATTCGTTGCGCGCGCTAGAGCGCCGTCGAGAACATCGAAGAGACTGGCGAATGCGACGACCAGTCCGCCGATGAGGAACTGACCAGACGCCAGCCACCAGACGCTCGCTATCGTCAACAACAGATTCAAGACGGTCAGCGTCGATGGATGCACGCCAGTCCACCCAAGCGTTCGCGCCGCCAGATCAGCCGTCCACTGACGGATGCGCTTACTGTATCGTTTTGTGAACATCGACCCAACCTCCGCCGCCTGTGAGCATACCAAAAAGGCTCCTGGCGTTCCACGCCATTTCTCGAAAAGGTTGGCGCGAGGGCGCTGAGCCTCGCAGTTGAGATGTCGAAACCTTCCACCTTCGCGCCATTCGACCCTTCTGACAGGAAGATCAACCAGACGTTGGACAATCTCGTGATCAGCGTTGGCTTCGACAGGCTCAGCCAACGCCAAACGTTCCACAGGTACAGGCGTATTTGTCCAGGTTTACTTCCTGCGAGAAATCCTCGACGCCGAAATCCGTTGGCGCGTTACCTGTTCAGACGATCAAAAAACTCCTGCACCTTCTCCTCGGTATGAAATACAATAGTAACTCTCAGTTCGCGTTCTGTACGGACCAGACTCACCGGCGTGCCGAGCAGGCGTTCGAGTTCGCGACGGATGTTCTGGTCATCAGGCGACAGATCGGATGATCGGGAGGCGCGTTGGCGTTTGACCGGGGGATCCTCGGGCAGGCGCGGGCGGATGGACGAGAGCGCGTGATGAATGTCGCCAGTCGTCCGGGCGTGGTCGGTCAGGCGCTCGACCTCACGAACGTTCAGATCGTAGTCGATAATCGCCGCCACTGTCGCCTCCTGCGCCGCCTCGTCGGCGAGTTTGAGCAGCGCGCGTCCGTGGCCAGCGCTGATGCGTCCGGCGAGGAGCGCCTGTTGGGCGGCTGGCGTCAGTCCCAGGAGGCGGCGCGTATTGGCGACCGCTTCACGGCTCCGTCCGACGCGCTGTGCGATGGCTTCGTCGCTCAGACCGAATTCATCTTTGAGGGTCTGGTAGGCGCGCGCCTCTTCGAGCGCGTTGAGATCGGCGCGTTGAATGTTTTCGATCAGCGCGATCTCGAGCGCCTGCTGATGCGTGCTTTCGCGGACGATCACAGGCACGCGATCAAGACCGGCGCGGCGGGCGGCGCGCAGGCGGCGTTCGCCAGCAATCAACTCATAGCGACCATCGTCTCGTTCGGTGACGATCAACGGCTGGATAATCCCATGCTCACGGATGGACGCCGCCAGTTCTTCGAGGGCGGCGTCGTCAAAACCGGTGCGCGGTTGATACGGATTGGCGTCGATGCTGTCAATCAACGCCTCCCGCACGACGGCGCGTTCCGTATCGCCGGGAATTAATGCGGCAAGACCGCTGCCAAGACCGCGAGGACGCTTCATTGCACAACCGCCTGTCGATCAACGCGGCGCAGCACTTCATCAGCGAGCGCGGCATAGGCGCGCGCGCCGCGACTGGAAGGATCGTACTCTGCAATCGTGCGCCCATAGCTGGGAGCTTCACTGATGCGCACACTGCGCGGAATCAGAGTGTTGAAGATACGCTGCGGAAAGTAGCGACGCACTTCTTCAACGACCTGCTGCGCCAGGTTCGTTCGACCGTCAAACATCGTCATGACAACCCCAACGATGGTCAGGCGCGGGTTGAGATGGTCGCGCACCCGATCAATGGTTCCTTTCAGCTGCGCCAGACCTTCAAGCGCCAGGTACTCGCATTGCAGCGGAACAATGACTCCGCGCGCTGCGCACAGGGCGTTCAATGTAAGTAATCCAAGCGATGGCGGGCAATCAAGCAGCACCCAATCGTACCCGATTACCTGACTGAGCGCATCAGCGAGGCGCCACTCGCGCCGCTCAGCCGTGACCAGTTCGACCATAGCGCCAGCGAGATGCTCATTTGCTGGCAGAAGATCCAACCCGGCGCGACCGGTCGACCGGATTGCTCGATCCAGACCGACAATGCCTGCGATTACCTCATATGTCGAGCAGCGGAGATCGCGTTTGGAGACGCCCAGGCTAGTTGTGGCGTTGCCCTGCGGGTCGCAATCAACCAGCAGCACCTGCTGACCGCGACTCGCCAGTTCGCCTGCCAGGTTGACCGCCGTTGTGGTCTTGCCGACGCCGCCCTTCTGATTGGCCAGGGCAAGAATGTACGGTTCCGCTGCGCTCATTGCTGACATCATCGCCCTGTTTCACGTGAAACGCTGCGCGCTCCGCCAGCGTCGCTTCATTGTAGCACGAGGACGGATTTTGCGCGAACGCCTTCTGACAGGCGCGCGCAAGACACGACATCAGGGGGAACACGGACACGCGCGAATAACGAGGATCAGCGCTTGACGTAAAATCATTGAGCCGCGCCAATCCGCGTCTCCTTTGCGCCAACATTGACCGAACTCCCCAACGCGGATGGCGCCTGCCCTTAATTCCGCCTTGACGTACCAATTCATACCGTGTTAGTATGAAAGTCAACGCTACTATCAGGCATCTTCACGCTTGACGCGCGCAAACGCGCAAGCGATCCTCAGAAAGGTCGACCGATGATTCGCGTAACTGTTGACAGCATCCGCGTGAGTCTGCTGACACAGCACCGTGTCGTCGTCCTGCGCGAAGCCGACAGTCGGCGCTACCTGCCGATCTGGATCGGCGCCTTTGAGGCCGACGCGATTGCGCTCGCCATGCAGGGACACGAGCCGCAGCGTCCGATGACGCATGATCTGCTCAAATCGGTTTTCACCGAACTGGGTTCGACGATCAGTCACATCGTCATCAACGATATCCAGGACAGCACCTTCTATGCGCGGATTGTCGTTGAGCAGGGCAACCACACCATTGAAATCGACGCCCGCCCCAGCGACGCAATTGCGCTTGCCGTGCGAGCCGATGCGCCGATCTACGTTGAAACCCATGTGTTCGAGACGGCTGGCGTGCTCTTCGACGAGGAGGAAACGAGCGCCGCCGATGAGCAGCCGATGAGCGCGTCTCGCTCGCTGGCTGGCGCAACTGAAGCCGACGAGCCGGAAACCGATGCTGCCAACGATGAAGGGCTCTCGCTGTTCCGCGATTTCATCAATACCCTGGATATCGACGATGACGAAAGGAACAAAGGGAAGAAGCAATAGGACGCCAGCGGCAAATTCGCTTCGATGCGAATCGCACGCAGTCGTCCTCCTGAGCCTGTGGCTTTCTTGCAAAGGTTCGGCGCGAAGAGGCGCAGGCGCGCAGCGTTGCAAGACGCGCAACGCGCTCTGACGCTATAGCCTGCGCGCCAGTCCCTATCTCTCAGGAAGACGACTGCGTTCTGATCGGCGAAAGGGATGTCACAGCGTTCTTTTTGTGGAAAACACGAGCGATTTTGTGGATAATCCTACGATTATGTGGATAAGTCGGTGGAGCAGATGTGTTCCGTCTGTGGGAGTATGGAAACCCGATCGCGTTCATCGGGGCGCGCTCTGGATGCATGGGGAAGCGCACTCACTGCCTGTCCCGCCAGGTGTTGCGCGTTCTGAACAGTCGTCCGCTGATCTCTCCACTAATCCACACCCCCTGCTACAACGACGGTCTCTCCCAACATTATCCGATAGAGCGCTCCGCCGGGGAATGAAGAGGCCGCGCCATCTGCAAGAAGCGGCGCACATTGACAGCAGACCGAATCTATCGTATACATAAAACATGACAGAATAAGCGCACCGCTCCCGCCACCTATCCGCGCGCCGCTTTCGCTTACGGTGAGGTAACCGATATGGCCGCAACGATCCTCGTTGTTGAGGATGAGGAGCCGATTCTAAACCTGGTCGTCGCCTATCTCAAGGCGGACGGCTTTATCGTGCATACCGCGCGAGACGGTGAATCGGCGCTGATGCTGGCGCAGACCTTGCGTCCCGATCTGGTCGTCCTCGATCTGCTGCTGCCAGGTATGGACGGTCTGGAAATCTGCCGGCGTCTGCAGCATGACGGGGGACCATATGTCCTTATGCTGACCGCGCGCGCCGAGGAGGTCGATAAGGTTGTGGGTCTGTCCGTCGGCGCCGACGATTACCTGACCAAGCCGTTCAGTCCGCGCGAACTGGTCGCGCGCGTCAAGGCGATCCTGCGCCGGCGGCGCCATACAAGCGGCGCCTCCCCCTCTGAGTCCACCCTGTTGACCTTCCGTGATCTCCAGATCGATGTCGCCCGCCGAGAGGTGCAGCGTCGCGGCGTTCCGGTGACGCTCACAGCGCGTGAGTTCGATCTGCTCTATACGCTCGCCGCGATGCCGGGGCGCGTGTTTACGCGCGAGCAACTGCTTGAACGGGTCTGGGGGCATGATTTCGACGGCGTTGATAGGGTGGTTGATGTGCATATCAGCCTTTTGCGGCGGAAGTTGGAGGATGATCCAACCGAGCCGACCCTGATCCAGACGGTGCGCGGCGTCGGGTACAAGTTTACAGGTTGACACGATTGTCCGAGGTCGATCACACGTGTCACGTATGCACTGGTTCCATCAACTCCGCTGGAAGCTTTTTCTCTCCCACGCAATCATTATTGTGATTGCGATTGTCGTGCTGCTCGGCGCAGCCCAGATCCTGGTGCGCAGCAGCATAATGGAAGGGGCTGCGATTGCAGCATTGACCAGAGCGGATGACGACGCGCCGGTTCTGTCGGGCGAAGCGGCGATCCAGCGCCGCTTCCAGGCTATTCTCGAACAGGCGCTGCTGCTGGCGAGTTTCGGCGCCCTGGCGGCGGCGGTGGTGGTCAGCCTGTTTGTTTCACGGCGGATTGTTGAGCCGCTGCAGGATCTCACCGCCGTGAGCCGGCGTCTGGCGCAGGGGTATTATCGAGAGCGAACGTTTATCTATTCTGATGATGAGCTTGCCGAGCTAAGCCAGAGCATCAATCATCTGGCAGAAGCCCTTGACCGTACGGAACAGCGCCGTTTAGCATTGATTGCTGATGTGGCGCACGAACTGCGCACGCCGCTGACAACGATTGAAGGGTATATGGAGGGGTTGCTCGACGGCGTTATTGCGCCGGATGAGCAGACGTTCACGTTGATCCGGCACGAGGCGGCTCGCCTGCGCCGCCTGACCGAAGAACTCGGTCTGTTATCTCGCGCGGAGGCTGGCGAGTTGCGCATTCAACCCCGCGTGTTCGACGTCTGTCCACTATTGCAGGAGTTGATTGCGCGTTTTCATCCGCAATTCGCCGCGTGCGAGGTGGATCTGCGCCTGTGTCTGCCGGTCCCGTCCCTCGATCTCTACGCTGACCCTGATCGCCTGATGCAGGTCATGGTGAATCTGTTGTCGAACGCGCTGCGCTATACTCCGGCTGGCGGTCTGGTTGAAGTATCGCTGACGCCGCTTGGCGAGTACGCGCGCATCTCGGTGCGCGATACCGGGATTGGCATTGAGGCGGAGCACCTGCCGCTGATCTTCGAGCGCTTCTATCGCGTGGACAAGTCGCGTGCGCGCAACAGCGGCGGCACCGGCATCGGTTTGACCATCGCCCGGCATCTGGTCTATGCCAGCGGCGGCGAGATCTGGGCTGAGAGCGAAGGCGCTGGCAAAGGCTCGACGTTCCACGTCACGCTGCCGACAGCAGTCGTCCATCAACCGGTTCGCATTATGGTCGCTGACGCCTGAGAGCGGCGCGCCGTCGCTGCACCTTCGGCGAGGAGGATGTTCTGAACTGGACCGGTTTGCTGATAGGGGCGATGTTCTGGCTGGCGATGATCGCCATTGCGCTCATGTTGCTGACCCTGCTGTTTCCGCAGCTTGAGCGTCGTGACGATGACCGCCGACGTGCGCCGATGCCGCCGCACGTGCCGCGTCGACAGAATGAACGGCGCCGCCTGCCAGCGGTGACGATTATCGAAACCCAAAGGACGGCGACGCTGTCGCCTGCGGAACGGGCGGCCTACTGGTCTTCGAATGTGCGTTTGATCGTCATCGTACTCCTGGTGTGGGCGAGCAGCGCGTTTCTTCCCCCTCTTCTTGCGCCGTTTCTGACTCAGATCCGGGTGTTGACCGGCTTTCCGCTGGGGTACTTTCTTGGAGCGCAGGGCGCTCCGCTCCTCTTTCTGGCGCTGACAGCGTTCTATACAGCGGTCATGACGCGGCGCGATCGCCGCTTCGGCGGTCGCACCGTCAGAACCGCGCCAGCCGTAACAGATGCGCTGTTGCCGGTTGCGCTGGTAATGATCGGCGGCGCCTTGATTGTCGTCGCTGACGTCGTGTTCTCTCTGCCGGTAACCGTTATCGGTTGGGGGGCGATTGCGCTAACTATCGCGGTCTATGCTGCAATCGGCGTCCGTAGCCGCGCGAGCGACCTGGACGAGTACTATGCCGCAGGGCGACGTATTCCGGCGCTGTTCAATGGATTGGCGATCAGTGCGGACTGGATGAGCGCCGCGACCTTTATTTCGCTTGCGGGCGCGCTCTGGATGCTGGGATATGAGGGTCTGGCGTATATCATCGGCTGGACCGGCGGGTATGTATTGCTGGCGCTGCTGCTGGCGCCCTATCTGCGCAAGTTCGGTCAGTATACTATCCCTGAGTTTATTGGCGTTCGGTACGCTTCAACAACCGCGCGCCTGGTGGCCGCCGTCGTGACAGTGATTGTCTCGTTCACCTATCTCACAGCGCAGGTGTCGGGGATCGGACTGATCATGGGGCGCTTTCTCGGCGTCAATTATCTGTTTGGCGTGGCGATTGGCCTTGGCGCAGTGCTCTTCTGCTCTTATTTAGGGGGGATGAAAGCGGTCACCTGGACACAGGTGGTCCAGGCGATCGTGATCGTCGCAACCTATCTGGTTCCAGCGGCGCTGCTCTCGCTCAAAGATACGGGGATTGCACTGCCGCAGATTATGTATGGCGCCGCCTTCGATGTGATCGCCGATCTTGAAGCGACGCAGGGAATCGCGAAATCGTACGCTGAACCATTCAACGACTGGTCGGTCTGGCAGTACTTGGCGCTTGCCGCCTGTCTCATGTGCGGTACGGCAGGTCTGCCGCATATTCTGGTGCGCTTCTATACGACGCCGTCGGTGATCCATGCCCGGCGCAGCGTTAGCTGGGCGCTGCTGTTTATCGTGCTGGTTTATCTGACAATCCCTGCTTACGCCGCTTTTTCCCGCTGGGAGATTCTGGCGCACGTTGTCGGTCAGCCGGTGCGCTCGCTGCCGCAATGGGCGGTGAACTGGGGGAACGCCGGATTGTTGAGCATTACTGACCTGACGACGCTGGAAGGTCGCCGGATCACCGAACTTCCGGCATGGGCGACAGCGGCGCTGGAGAGCGGTGCGCTTCAGTTTGTCGATGCCAATGGCGACGGACGCATTCAGATCGATGAATTGAGCGGTCGCATGGTCACGCCGTTATCAACCGACGGCATCCTCCAATACAGCGAGTTAAGAATCAGCCCTGATCTAGTGGTAATCTCAACCCCTGAAATCGTTGGGCTTCCCGGCGCCGTCGCAGCGCTGGTGGTCGCTGGCGGACTGGCGGCAGCGCTAAGCACTGCCGATGGATTGTTGATCGTCATCACGTCGTCGGTGGCGCTGGATGTCTATCAATCGCTGAATCGGCGCGCTACTGCACGCACGATGCTCGCCATCGGTCGCGTGGCGCTCTTCCTGGCGGCGTTGCTGGCGGCGCTGACGGCTCTGCGGCAGTTAGGCATTATTGTTGAGTTGGTCGCCTGGGCGTTCTCGATTGCCGCTGCGACTATGTTCCCGATCCTGACGCTTGGCATCTTCTGGCGTCGCGCCAATCGCCAGGGCGCGATCGCCGGCATGGTCGCCGGGTTGCTCACGGTGATTGGCGCAATTGTTATCACCTGGCTCAGCCCGACGACATCCATTCTTGGCATTTCCGGGCCGGCGACTGGCATTTTTGGGATGGTCATCGGGCTGACTACGACCATCATCGTCAGTCGGTTGACCCCGCCGCCGCCGCCTGCCACACAGTTGCTGATCGATGCGCTGCGACGTCCGTGAGGCGAGTCGAATGGCGCGACGGAGACATGGCGACGCGCGTGTGCAGCGGATCTGCACGGATCGGCGCAGGATGGAAGGCAATTGATCTGTGCAAGTCCCTGCGCTCCCCTGCATCGCGCGCACTGGAGCGCCCTATCTCTTGCCGTTATGACTGTGCTCCGCGCGACAAAATTCTTGACACGGCGCGCTCCGTTGTGTACCATGACGGCGTGGCACGCGAACAAGCCGCTCAAAGTTGCGTTGACGAGGACGAGTAACTGCGCAACGGCCTTCAGGGAGGGCGCGCCGATGACTGTGAGCGCGCCCGGCGACGGACGCAGCGAAAACCTCCTCCGAGCCGCCTCTTGAACGTCGCACTGGCAAGTATGGAGGCGCGGGTCCGCCCGATAGCGCGGTTATGAGGGAATACCCTGCAGGGCGTCCAGAACGCCTTCAGGCAGCGGTATTCTGAACATGGGTGGAACCACGAAGCAGCCCTTCGTCCCATGCGGGATGAGGGGTTTTTTATTCGACCATGACAAAATACTATCGACCCGTGCAGCGTCAACCGAAGCCGCGCTCGCGGCGCGTCATCGCCTGTCTGGGATGGACAACAGCGCTTATCTGGGTGTTGGTTGCGCTTGTCGCCGCCTACCTGTTCGCGCTACGCCCGGCGCTCAGTCGTATGGTCGGTGAACAGGCGGTGCAGCGTCTGGAGGTTGATGGAGTACTGGACGGCGAAGGCGCTCTGCCGACGCTGGTCGCCGCCCTTCCCGCCGGCGAGATGCGCATCAGCGAGCAGGAGATCAACGCGTACCTGCTGGCGCGCGCCGACCTGCTGACGCCGATTGAACAGGCGACGGTTCGCCTGGTAAGCGGCGGTCTTGAGGTCGATATGCGTGCGTTTGGACTCACCGGAACCGCGCGTATGGGCGTGGCGCTTCAAAACGGGCGTGTGATCGCGCTCAATCCGCGACTCGACGGCCCGCTCGGTCGTCTGGTCTCGCTTGGAGACCTGCTGACGCCGATTGAGCAGCGACTGAACGAGCTGCTGGAAGCGCAGGGGCGTCGGGTCACTGATTTGCGCATCGAACCAGGCGAACTTATCGTTACCATAACGGATACATAGAAGCGACGAGGTTGCATATGCCAGTCAAGCCGGAAACAGACCCCTACTATCGGTTGCGCCATTCCGCCGCGCACGTGATGGCGCAGGCAGTGCTTGAGCTCTTTCCAGAGGGCAAAATCGCCATCGGACCGCCAATCGAAGACGGGTTCTACTACGACTTTGATCTGCCGCGCCCGCTGACGCCTGACGACCTGGAAGAGATCGAAAGGCGCATGCGTCGGATTATCGCTGAAAAACACCCATTTGTTTATCGTGTCGTCGATCCTGATGAGGCGCGCGCATTGTTCCGGAATCAACCGTACAAACTGGAGTTGATCGAGGGCCTGCTCCGGGGTCAGGACGAGTATGGCGAACAGGGAAGCTCAAGCACCGTCATCTCAACATATAGACACGACACGTTTGAGGACCTTTGTCGAGGTCCGCATCTGGAGCACACGGGGCAGATTCCGCCGGACGCCTTCAAGTTGATGAGCGTGGCTGGCGCCTACTGGCGCGGCGACTCGAACCGTCCGATGCTTCAGCGGATCTATGGCACAGCGTGGAACAGCAAAGAGGAACTCGACGCCTATTTGCACCGGCTTGAAGAAGCCAGGCGGCGCGACCACCGCCGCATCGGGAAGGAACTGGGGTTGTTCTACTTCTCGGAAGATATTGGTCCTGGTTTGCCGCTGTTCACGCCAAAGGGCGAGATGCTGCGCCATCTGATGGAGTCGTATGTGCGCGAAGTTCAGACGCGCTATGGCTATCAGCATGTCTGGACCGGGCACATCGTCAAGGAGACGCTCTACAAGAAATCCGGGCACTACGAGGCGTACCGCGAGCACATGTTCCCCCCGATGGTCGAGGATGAGGAACATGTCTATCGCCTGAAGCCGATGAACTGTCCCAGCCACATGACCCTCTACAAGGAGATGGGGATTCACTCGTACCGCGATCTGCCGTTGCGCTTCGCCGAGTTTGCAACCCTGTATCGCTACGAGGAGCGCGGAACGCTGACCGGTCTGACGCGGGTGCGAGCGCTGACCCAGGACGACTGCCATATTTTCTGTCGTCCAGACCAGATCGAGGAGGAATTCGGGCTGGCGCTGCGGCTCATCCGCGAGGTGCTTGAAACGTACCGCTTCACCAATTATCGGGTACGCCTCTCATTACGCGGCGAGGGCGGAAAGTACATCGCCGACGACGAAGCATGGGAACTGGCGGAGCGGGCGCTGCGTGCGGCGCTTGATCACTACAATGTGCAGTACGAGGAGGCGCCTGGAGAGGCGGCGATCTACGGACCGAAAGCCGATTTTCTGGCGCGCGACGTCCTGGGGCGCGAGTGGCAGTTGTCGACCATTCAGGTGGACTTTATCCAGCCACGGCGTCTGGGTCTGGAGTATATTGCGGAAGATGGCCAACCGCGAACGCCGGTGGTGCTGCACCGCGCTGTCACTGGAACTACAGAGCGCTTCATGGGGGTGCTGATCGAACACTATGCCGGCGCCTTTCCGCTCTGGCTGGCGCCGGTTCAGGCAGTGGTCATTCCGATCTCCGACGAACGGCACAGCGCCTACGCGACTGAGGTCGGGCGACAGTTGACCGCAGCCGGGTTGCGGGTCGAAGTCAATCTGAGCAAGGATCGCATGCAGGCGAAGATCCGTCAAGCGCAGTTGCAGAAGATACCGTATATGCTTATAATCGGCGACAGAGAACAGAACGCTGGCGCCGTCGCGGTGCGCACCCGGTCGGGCGAAGACCTCGGCGCCATGCCGGTCGCAGCGTTCATTGCACGCGCCCGGGCTGAGATCGAAGCGAAGGCATAGCGACGAAGGAGCATTGATGAATCGATTTCTGATCGGCTTTGCCATTGGCGTGGCGATCGGCGCGGCAGCGGTAGCGGTCGGAACGGCGCGCTTCGGCGGCGTTGAAGCGCTGGCGGCGCGCGTCCGCGGCGCGATTGCGGCGGGGCGGCAGGCGATGGAAGCATACGAGCAGGACATGTGGGCTGATGTGCGTCGCCGCCGCGCCGCCGGAATGTCGCGCACCGATCAAAATCCGTCCGATCCGCTGGGGGCGCTGTATGAACGCTGAAATTCTGGCGATCGGCTCAGAGTTGCTGCTCGGCGAGACGATCGACACGAACAGCGCCTATCTGGCGCAGCAACTGGCTTCCATCGGCATCAACCTGTTCCGTAAGTCGGTCGTTGGCGACAATGAGGAACGGATCGCCGCCGCGCTCAGTGAGGCGCTCAGGCGCGCCGATCTTGTCATCTGCACCGGCGGGCTTGGTCCGACTGTCGACGATGTAACGCGCGAAGCGGTTGCGCGCGCCCTCCAGCGCCCGCTGGTCTTCCATCAGCATCTTCTTGATCAGATCGAAGCGCGATTTCGCGCTTTCGGGCGCCCGATGCCGCAGAGCAACCGCCGTCAGGCATATGTTCCCGAAGGTGCGCGGATCGTGGAGAATCCGCGTGGCACCGCACCCGCCTTCATTGTTGAAGACAAACGCGGTACAGTCGTCGTGCTGCCCGGCGTCCCCTCCGAAATGCGCTACCTGTGGGAACACGCTATCCTGCCGTATCTGCGCGATGAGCGCGGTCAAACTGACGTCATTCTGGTCCGCACCCTGCATGCCGTCGGGCTTGGTGAAAGCGTCATCGGCGAAATGCTCTCCGACCTGATGACGCAAACCAATCCGACGTTGGGGATTTCCGCCAAGCGCGCGCAGTATGAGTTGCGCATCGGCGCCAGGGCGAACAACCGCACTGACGCAGAAGCGATGATTGCGGCGGTTGAGGCGACCATCCGTGAGCGACTCGGCGCACATCTGCTTGGCAACGAGCGTCTTGATCAGACGGTTGCTCGTTTACTGCGCGAGCGCGGCAAGACAATCGCCCTTTACGAAGGCGTAGCTTCCGCTCCGCTATACCGCGCCCTGAGCGCCCAGAAAGAGGCGCTGGCTGCATTGCGCGGAGTTATCATCCACCCGGCGGATATTCCAGCCGACGACGACGCAGCGCAGAGCCTGGCGCGCACCGGCGCCGTTGAGGTGCGTCATCAGTGGCGCGCCGACATCGGGTTGGCGCTGCAACCTTCGAGCGTGATCGCGCCAGATGGCTTTGCCACAATCTGTGTGGCGATCGCGCATAGTGGCGGCGTCGATGAGCGGCGCCGCCGTTTCGATATGCGGAGTGAGGAGGTCTGGGATTTCGCCGGCACGATGGCATTCGATGCGTTGCGGCAACACCTCGCGGCGTTATAGCCCGGCATCGTTCTGTCCTTCAGCACACATCCCCGTGATTGCATGGATCTCTGGACCGCCATTCGAACTGTGCATAGCGACCCGCTCTGGTGGCGCAAAATTCTGATCGGCGGCGCGTTATTCATGTCGATCGTCGGCGCGCCGTTCGCTGGCGGGTGGATCATTGAGTATATCGACAACTCACGGAAAGGGTATCCTGCGCCGCTCCCCCCCTGGTTCGACTGGTCGACGCGCTGGTTGATGGGGATGTTCGCCTGGATTATCGACTTCCTGTTCTATGTTATGCCGTTTATGGTCGTAGGCGTCGTCTCTTTTTGCATTGCATTTTCAGCGGTGGTGAGCGGTTCTCCGGCGTTTGCCAACCAGGCGCTCACTATCATTGGGGTTGTCATGCTGCTCTATCTGATTTTCATCTTTATGAGCAGCGTATCAATGGTCGGTCGCCTGATCTATGTGCAGGACGCCTCACCGGAGCATGCAATGAGCATGCGTTCCTTGCGCGAGGCATTGCGCCCCGGTGCGCGTGCGGTCTATTTCCGGGCGCGGCTGGCGTCGCTGCCCGCCTATCTGCCTGCCGTTGCGCTTGGCGGGTTGACGTTCCTGGTCGCCAATCTGACCTTTCCCGGCGTTCTGGTCATTGTGCTGCTGTTGATCTGGTTGACGCTGAGCGCGCTGCTGTATGCGCATCTCCTCGTGGTTCAGATATACGTTGCAGCCGAACGAGAACTCGAACGGCGCGGACTCTCCCGTGTCAGCGAGTTAATGTAGCAAGGAGGAAACATGGAGATCGGCAAGACTTTCAGTTTCGTGACTGAAGACGAGCAGTGGATCACAAAGGTGCTGATCGGCGGTCTGGTTCCCCTGATCCCAATTGTAGGCGGAATCGCGGTTCAGGGGTATTCCTATCGTGTGGCGCAGAATGTGGCGCGCGGCAATCCGCGCCCGTTGCCGGCATGGGGAGAGTTCGGCGATTTTCTGAAGATCGGCTTTATTGCACTGGTGATTCAGATCGTCTATCTGCTGCCGGTGGCAATCATCTATGGCATTCTCGCTTTCCTTACCATCGCCATGGCAGCGGTAGCGGGCGAGTCGGAAGGGGCGGCAGGGTTTGTTGCACTGATCAGTGCATGTCTTTTTACTCTGGTCGCCATCGCTGCGATTGTGTGCAGTTTTGCCGGACTCGCAGCGATTATGCGCTACCTGGCAACCGACTCGTTCGGCGAGGCGTTCAAGTTCGGCGAGGCGCTTGCTCTGCTGCGCAATAACGTCGGGGTTTTCCTGACGCTCCTGCTTGTGATCATCCTGGCAGCGATCGTTGCAAGTCTGGGCGCTATTGCATGCGGCATTGGCGCACTTTTCACGGGGTTCTACGCAAGTTGCATGATCGGTCACGCAATCGGTCAGGCGATGCAACGCATCTTCCCGCCGCCACAGCCGGTCTACGCCGCACCGGGCTATTACGGACCGCCGCCGGGCTACGGACCGCCGCCGGGCTATGGACCGCCGCCATCGTACTGATATGTCAGCACGTTTGCGCCATGCCTTCAAACTGCGTGAAGTCTTGTACCCCGCCAACCTGTTGACGCTGGCGCGCCTGCTGATGCTGCCGGCGGCGCTGCACGCGATGCAGCGTCCCGAACAGCGTTGGCGGGCGCTCGGCATTCTTGGCGCGGCGATGTTTACCGATGCCATCGATGGGACGGTTGCCCGTCGCAGGCGCGAGGTGTCGCCGCTGGGCAAGTTGCTCGACCCGGTGGCGGACAAGTTGATGATCGATGCGACGGCTGTCACTCTCTCGCGGGTGCGCGGTTTTCCATGGTGGGCGACGGCGCTTATCCTGGGGCGTGATGTTGCCATTATTCTTGGCGGATTGCTGATCTATCGCCGTCGGCGCGTCATCGCAACAGCGCATCCGTCGGGCAAGGCGACGACCCTGGCGCTGACGCTGGCGATGCTGCTTTACCTTGCCGACGGTCCGCGGAGCGGACGTCCGGCGCTCTACGCGGCGATGGCGCCTTTTGCGCTCTCGGCGTTCGTCTATCTGCAGCAGTTGCTTCAGGCAACCAGTGAGGCGCCGCCGTCACATGCTGCTTGCGGAGATTGAGGACGGTGTGCGGAAGAGGTCAACGCAAAGGCGCGAAGGCGCAAAGGGAGATAGGGTTGATTGCGAAACGTTGCGCCTTTGCCTGATCTTTCCGAGAAAGGCTGATAGAGCAATCAACCAGATGTTGCACAATCTTGCCTATGGGTGATCGTTTTGCGGCTGACGCTGGCTGAGCCTGTCGAAGCTAACGCTGACCACTCCACGTCCCTGTTTGTCCAGGTTCAGGTTGATTGCTCTACGAGATGGCGGAGGGCGGCGATGCCGATAGCCCTGATTGTTCACGGCGGCGCGTGGGATATTCCTGACGACGAGGTTGAACCGCATCTCGCCGGATGCCGTCGCGCGCTGGATATCGGCTGGAAGGCGCTGACCGACGGCGCGACGGCGCTCGACACGGTTGAAGCAGCAGTGCGCATCATGGAGGACGATCCCGCGTTCGATGCAGGGGTTGGTTCCGTGCTCAACCGCGATGGTCTGGTCGAACTCGACGCTGCGATCATGGATGGCGCGACGCTGCGGTCGGGCGCAGTGGCTGCGGTACGCAGCGTGCGCAACCCGGTTACGCTGGCGCGTCGTGTGCTTGAGAGCGAAGCAGTGTTGCTAGTCGGTCGCGGCGCTGAACGCTTTGCTGAAGCAGTTGGCGTGGAGCGGTGCGCCGGTGAGGACCTGATCGTGCCGCGCGAGCGTGCGCGCTGGGAAGAACTACGGCGTCTGGAGGCGTTCCGCACGCCGGACGCTTTTCAACGTCCGCCAGGAGAGATTGCTGGTCGGCGAGGAATTGTGTGGGGCGGCAGCGACCGGGAAACGGCGTGTGCCGCTTCGCTGCACCCGGAAGTTCCTCCTTTGCACATCGATCATCCTGGCGACACGGTTGGCGCTGTGGCGCTCGACTGCTACGGAAACCTGGCGGCTGCCACATCGACCGGCGGCACGCCGTTCAAACTCCCTGGACGGGTCGGTGATTCGCCGTTGATCGGCGCGGGGTTGTATGCTGACGTTCAGACCGGCGGGTGCTCGTCAACCGGGTGGGGCGAGTCGATTATCAAGGTTCTGCTGGCGAAGACCGCGACGGACCTGCTGGGCGCGGGGCATGCGTCGGCAGACGCAGCACGCATGGCGATAGAACGGCTCGAACGACGCGTTAACGGTCTGGGGGGCGTTATTCTGCTGGATAGGCGAGGACGAGCAGGATTTGCCTTCAATACGCCGCGCATGGCGTATGCGTATCGTGTTGAAGGCGGAGGGATTATAACAGGAGTATGACGATGAGCGCCGAACTGGAAGCGAAATTTACAGCGGCCGCCGAAGCCGCCACTCGTCTGTCGAAGCGTCCCGACAACGAAACGATGCTGCAACTCTACGCTCTCTACAAACAGGCGACGGTCGGCGATGTGAGCGGCAAGCGACCTGGCGGCTTGGACTTTGTCGGGCAGGCGAAGTACGATGCCTGGGCAAAACTCAGGGGCGTCGCCAGGGATACCGCGATGCAGCAGTACATCGACCTGGTTGAGCGGTTGAAGACCGGCGGTTGAACGTTGTGGGACGCAGATGGGAAGGCGGCGCCGTTGAACGTGGAGAGGTGCGGGCAAGCGGTCCGCTCGCCCATCGGGAAAGAGGCAGGGGTGCGCGGTCCGCTTGCCTATAGGTGCAGGTACAATTTGAAGGCGCTGCCTACCCGAAGAGACCACCGCAGATGATGTTCATCTGGTATTCGCCGACATCGAGCGTCTCTCCTGCTTCGAGCGAGAACTCCTGAGCCGAGCCGAACGGAAAGAAATCGGCTTTCTGTCCGTTAGCGCAAACGCCGTCAATGAGTCCTGGCGCCAGTTGCATTGAAGCGCCAGGCAGAGCGGGTATGAAGTCGCTGAAGGTGAACGTGTTATCGGCTCGGATATCGACGAGGGTGGTAAACCATTCTTCGGTGGAAACGAAGAAGGGATTTCCGCGTGAGTCGAAGTATGCCTCGGTCACGCCGTGCAACGGATGTCCTTCAGGGTAGTAGGGTCCTCGAATCCCGACCGACGCCTGCCTGATTTGCGCTCCACCGCCCGGCAGACGCATCAACGCCTGTCCGCGGACGCTTGCCACGCCCGGTCGATAGGGTCCGTAGAGTTCCTTGCCGAGCAGCCCCAGCAGCACTCGATACTGCGGCGGATTATTCGGATGGTATTCAAAGCGAGCGCGCTCGAACCACTGCGTCAGCACCGTCGCGCCGTCAGCGTTGGTCTCCATCATTGGCTCAGAGATCGGCAGACCGAAGAGCGCAATCGACTCGGCGCGCGTTACGCCTCGGAACCCCAGTTCCAACCCGTAACGTCGCCAGTAGCTGCGGAACGGTTCACAGAGGGTATGCCCGGTTTCGGGGAAGAAGTCACACCCGCGCTTCGGTTCGCCCTTTGGGAAATCCTGCCAGTTGCGCCCCTGCTTTTGTAGCACCTCGACCCCCAGTCGACCGAGCTGCACCCGGTATGGCTCAGGATTTTCGGGGTGGTACTCCAGCCGGTTGCGCTCGAAGATTTGGGTGGCGTAGACCTTCCCATCGTCTGGGCTGGTCATCAAATCGGTCGGCGCCAGCGGGTAGCCGAAGATCGGGAGACCGCCGTTCCTGCTCCAGAAGTGGTAGAACGGCGGCGCTATCCAGTTCTGCGTTTCCCGGAAGAAGACAGCGGTCGTTTGTTCTGTCGCAGGGGCGGCAGCGACGCTGCTCACACTCGTGGCGAGCAACAGGATGATGAGCGTGGTGCGGAGATAGCGCATAGCCATTTTCCTCCCTCTGGACTGTGGATGTCGCTATGTCCACAATTTTAGGAAATGTCCGCATCAATGATCAATAAATGGTTATGATCGATTTAATTGCGAGATCATTGCGCGGTTGTCCCTTCCACCTGCGCACTATGACTTTATCCCCTGATCCCCATCTCTCGTCGCTTCTGCTCGCGCTGACGCTCGTTAAGGGTGAGCAATCGCTTGCGCAGCCGGATGCTCTTTGGCGTTACTTCGACCAACTCATCGTCACTGATATACTCGATCGCGTCATCGAGACTCATCACGCGCGGCGTTTCCAATCGGATGCCTTCTTCCGCCGTTGAGGAACGAATGTTTGTCAGATGTTTACGGCGGCAGACGTTCACTTCCAGGTCACGCTCACGGATGTGCTGCCCGACGATCATCCCTTCGTAAACTTCTGTGCCGGGCGTAATAAAGAGCGTCCCGCGCTCCTGGATCTGGTTGAGGGCGTAGGCGGTGGCGACGCCAGTTTCAGACGCGATCAGCGAACCGTTAGGACGGGTGACGATCTCGCCTGCCAGCGGTTCATACCCGATGAATAGCGAATTCATCACTCCTTCGCCGCGCGTTGCGGTCAGAAAGGTTTGACGGAAACCGAGCAGACCGCGCGTCGGCACGTGGAAGATCATATGCACCAGCCCGCCGTCACGGATGCTCATATCGCGCATCTGCCCGCGTCGTTGACCCATCAACTCGATGACGGCGCCCTGGTATTGCTCGGCGACTTCCAGTTCGACCTGTTCGATTGGTTCGTATGTGACGCCATCGATCTCTTTGAAAATGACTTCGGGGCGCGAGACCTGGAACTCATACCCTTCGCGTCGCATCTTCTCAATCAGAATTGTCAGGTGGAGTTCGCCGCGTCCGCTGACGACGAAGGCGTCAGGCGAGTCGGTATCGGCGACGCGCAGCGCCACATCGCGCTCAAGTTCCTGGTAGAGCCGTTCACGCAGCTTGCGCGAGGTCACGTGCGTCCCTTCGCGTCCAGCGAACGGACTGGTATTGACGCTGAAGGTCATGCGCACCGTCGGCTCTTCGACCGCAATAGGCGGCAGCGCCTCCGGGCATTGGGCATCGGCGATCGTGTCGCCAATACCGGCGTCACCAATCCCCGCAATTGCGATGATGTCGCCGGCGGCAACCTCCTCGACCTCGTTGCGATCCAGTCCGTTGAAGACGAAGAGCTGGCTGATCTTTCCCTGGCTGACACTGCCATCACGCGCGATGCGCGCCACTGCCTGCCCCTTGCGCAGCCTGCCGCGCCGCAACCGTCCGATCAGAATTTTTCCTTTGTAGTCGTCGTACACTGTATTCGTCACAAGCAACTGCGCCGGACCGTCCAGGTCAACCTGCGGACCGGGGATCTGATCGAGGATGGCGTCGAACAGCGGTTCGAGCGAGTCGTGAATTTTGAGCGGCGAGCGTCCGGCGACCCCTTTGAGCGCATTGGTGTAGATCGTTGCAAACTCCGCCTGCTCGTCGGTCGCGCCGAGCTCGATAAACAGGTCAAAGGTTTCGTTGACGACGTGGTTGGGGCGGGCATTCGGGCGGTCGATCTTGTTGACCACGACAATAGCCCGGTGGCCAGCCTGGAGCGCCTTCCGCAGCACAAACCGCGTTTGCGGCATCGGACCATCGACCGCATCGACCAGCAGCAGCACGCCATCGACCATATTCATCACCCGTTCGACCTCGCCGCCGAAGTCGGCATGTCCTGGCGTATCGACGATATTGATCTTGACGCCGCGATAGGTGACGGCAGTATTCTTTGCCATGATTGTAATGCCGCGTTCGCGCTCAAGTTCGTTGGAGTCCAGCACGCGCTCAGCGACCTGTTGATTATCGCGGAAAATGCGCCCCTGGCGCAGCAGCCCGTCGACCAGCGTCGTTTTGCCGTGGTCAACGTGGGCAATAATCGCAATGTTACGAATGTCGTTCCTTCGGATCATCTCATTCACCCACAAAATGCCCCAGCCGTCGCGGCCGGGGCAAAACGGAACGTGTGGAGGGTTATCGCATTATACCCTTCAATTTCTCTCTCCATGTCAGTGTACCACAGAACCGGGAGAGCGTCCACCGCGCGCTCGCACATTGTCAGGACGTTATGAGAGCACACGGATGTTCGCGGATTGAGACGGATTCGCACGGATCGATTGTCTTTATTATTCCAGTCTCATCCGGATGTATCCGGATGCATCTGTGTTCCCTCCGTATGTCAGACCCGCACAGGGATTGATCGTCGCCTTGCGCCGCGTTTGTCGATGCGCTATACTCAGCCTGAACCCCGCACTGATCGCTCCGTGCAGACACACCAGAGGCATGGTATACTCATGATGCACTGCATCATGACGCTGAGGACAGAGTCATGGAGGAAGCGCTCAGGATCGAATTGTTCGGCACGCTGACCGTCTATGTCCACGGTCGTCCGCTGCCGGACTCTGCCTGGCGTTCCCGGCAAGAGCGTCGATTGCTTGCTCTCCTCATCGCAGCGCGCGGGCGGGTCATTGCTGCTGACCGATTATGCGAGTGGTTGTGGCCCGGTTCTGACAGCGCGAGCGCCGCAGTGAACCTGCGCAGCGCCATCAGCAGTCTGCGTCGTCTTCTCGAGCCGGAGGCTGATCGCGCCTCTCGTCGTTACATTCTGACCCGCTCCGGCGGGTATGCCTGGAATATGGAGAGCGGCGCACGGATCGACGTTGAAGCGTTTCTTGCACTGACTGAACCGTCAGTTGCTGGCGATGCCCTTGCTCCAGAGCGCGAAGTAGAACGTCTGGAGCGCGCGGTCGCCCTCTACCGCGGCGACTTTCTCGAAGAGGAGCAGGAACTTGCCTGGGTCGTCATGGAGCGCGAGCGGTTGCGCGGGCGCTATCTTGAGGCACTGCGGCGGCTGGCTGAAATCAAGCTTGAGCGTGGTGATCCGATGGCGGCAGCGGCGCTTGCCGGGCGCGGCATTGCGATTGCGCCCCTTTCTGAACCGCTCTGGCGAATGTTGATGCTGGCGCAGGCGCGTGCGGGCGATACGGCGGGAGCGCTTCAGAGTTACGAACGGTATCGGCATCTTCTGGATCATGAGTTGGGCGCTGCGCCATCCCCGCAGACTCAGGCGCTCCACACGGCAATCTTACAGGGCGATCTCAGCGGCGAACTGCGCAGCGCCAGAGCGCCAGCGTATGCGAATCAGCGCGAACGATCACGCGTCACCGAGCTGCGCAGCGCAGGCGTTTCTTTTCAAACGTCGCGTCCGCTCCGATCGACGCCGCCGATGGTTGGACGTCAGGAGGAGCTGGCGGCGATCCAGCGCTGGCTTGCCGATCTTGATCAACGCCGCGGCGGGATCGTCGCCATCGTTGGCGAGGCGGGGATCGGGAAGACGCGCCTGCTGGCGGAAACGCTGCACATCGCCGCTGATCGTGGCGCTATCACGCTTGAGTTGCGCGCGACGCCGCTGGAGCGGGGATTGCCCTTTGCAGCGGTGGGCGAGGTGTTGCGTTCACTGGTGCGCAAGGCGCCGGAACAGCGACTGCGTCAGTTGCCGCAATTTGCGCTGGCGCAGATCGCCGATCTTTTTCCAGTGTTGCGCGAACGGTTGCCAGACCTGCCGGAGCTGCCGGATGTGCCGCCGGATGAGCGGCGCAACCGTCAGATCGACGGGTTGTGCGAACTGGCGCTTGCACTGGCGCGCACCCTGCCGCTGGTGATCGCGCTTGATGATGCGCAGTGGGCGGACGATGCCACGCTGGCGACTATTGGACGTCTTGCCCGTCAGGTCCCGCGGCGGGCAATTCTGATCGTCCTGGCATACCGTTCTGACGAACTGAGCGATAATCCTTCGCTCCATAGCCTGCTGCGCACCCTGGGGCGCGACATGCTGTTACGTCCGCTGGTGCTCAGTCGTCTGGACTCATCGGCTGTGGCGGAATTCCTCGCCGGGCTTGCCGGGGTCGAAACGGGGCGGGTTGCTCATCTGGCGCCCCGGCTGGCAACCAGCACCGGCGGTAATCCGCTGGCGCTTATGGTGACCGTACAGGCGCTGCTGGAGAGTCGCGGCGCTCTGTCGCTCGCTGCGCTGTTGCCCGATCTTGAGTCCGGCGCCCCATTTCCCGATCCAACCGAAGCGCCGCAGATGCGTGAGTTAGTGCGCGCGCGCCTTGATCGCCTGCCATCGGTCGCACGCGACCTGGCGGAACATTTAGCGTTGATTAATCGTCCGGCGTCGCTCGATCTGATTGAGCGACTTGGCGGCGCATCCGCTCTTGAGGCCGCTCAGATGCTCCTCGAACGTCAGATACTGGTCGAGGATGATGATGCCCACCTTTCGTTCAACCACGATCTGGTGCGCTCGATCACAGCGGCGACCCTCTCGTCGCCGCGTCGTCGTCTGCTCCACTATCGGATCGGTGAAGCGATGGCGGCGCTCGAAGGGGATCTGCCGGAGCGTGCTGCGGAGATCGCCTACCACTTTCGTCAGGCGGGTCGCGCCGCTGACCGTGAGACGCTGCGATATGCCGTCGATGCTGGCGACCATGCGCGGCGCGCGTTCGGTTATCGTGATGCGTTACGCCATTACGACGCCGCTATTGAAGCGGGTGAACGTCTCGGCGATGATGCGCCTGTCGAAGTGATGCAGCGCGCCTTCGCCGGGCGATTGCTGACGTGTGAGACGCTGTTGGACTGGCGCGGGCTGGAGGAAACATCGGCGCGCTATGAGCGCTGGGCAGCGCGTCGAGGAGTAACGCCGTCAACGCTTGTCGCGCCGCGACGCCTGGTGCTGCTGCGCGCGCTCATGGGCGATCTGGCGGGTGCTGCGGCGATCAGCGCCGCACACGCGCCGCGCGTGCAGAAAGACGGTTATGCCGAACCGCTTCCCGCAATTGCTGATATGCTCCGGCGCACAGCATTGATCCTTCAGCCGGACATGCTTTCCGCCGTCTCTGAGCGCTCGCGCGCTTCACGCCGCGAGCGCCGCAGCGGGGTGGGCGGCGCGCCTTTGTTCCTGGGGGACGCTGTTTCACGTGAAACACCTGAGATAGACGCCCGATGCGCTGAGCCGATCGCTTTCCGTAATGGCGACGCGGTGTGGCTGGCATTCCCGTCATTCACGCTGGCTGACCCCATTCCAGGCGATCCGGCGAAAGAATTGCCGGAACTACTCGGACCGGATGAAGCGGCGGCAGCATTGTTTCAGATCGGATGGGCGGCGCTGATGCAGGGATTGTTGCGCAGTGCGCGTCCGTGTCTGCTGCAATCGTATGCGCTGGCGGTCGAAACCGGTCAGGCGCCAGCGGCTGTGGTGTCGGCGCTGCAACTGGCGCACCTGAATGCGCTGGCAGGCAAGTCGGACGAAATGACGATCTGGCTGGAACGCAGTCTGGAAACCGCTGCACGCGCGTCTGAAGCGGCGTGGGCTTCGATCTGGCCCCGCATCCACCAGGGTTTTCTCTGGCTGCTCGATGATCGCCTGGCGCAGGCGGAACAACGCTTCAGCGAGATGGCGGTGCGTCTTGCCGGGGCGCCCGCATTTCAGTCACATCGCGCCAGCATTTCTGTGGGGATGGGCATGATTGCCCTGGCGCGCGGCGATCTGGCGAGCGCTGACGCTCACTTTCACGAGGCGTTGCGCATACCCCATCAGTTGTATGGCTTCATCTACGTCAGCGCGCATCACGGTGCGGCGCGTCTTGCAGCGCTACACGGCGACTTGCCGCGTGCGCGCGCAGTGTTGTTGCACGCGCTGCGCTACAGCGCGCAGCGGGCGCTGCTGCCGGAGTACGTCCGTACTGTCATTGAGGTGGTGCGCATCGAGCGCGACTTTGGCGATCCCGCACCGGTTCTTTCTCATTTGCGCGTCGCCGGACGTTTTGCGCATGATGCCGGGCTTGCGCCGCTCGCCGCCGCCGCCGCCGCTCTACTTAGCCGTCTTGAGGAGAATGACCGTGTCCCTTGAACCGATCACTCGTCACGAGGCGCCCGGCGGCGTTCGCATCTATCGCATGCCGCTGCGCGTCTTTCCCGGAATGACAGCGAATGTGTATGTGGTCATTGCGGGTGATTACACCGCACTCGTTGATACCGGCAGCGGTCTGGGGGAAAGTGATGCCGACCTGCGCGCCGCCTTCGCCGCGCTGCGCTCCGATTGGAATGAGCGCCTGACCTGGACTGATCTGCGGCGGATTATTATCACGCACGCGCATATCGACCACTATGGCGGGTTGACGGCGCTGCGCACCCTGACTGATGCGCCGATTGCGGTGCATGAACTCGACCGACGGGTGTTGACCCACCACGACGAGCGGTTTGTCCTGGCGCGTCGCGCCCTCTCTGCATTCCTTCGCCGTGCAGGCGTGTCGCCGGCAAAGTACGCGATGCTCCTGCACATGTATGGTTGGAGCAAGAACCTGTTCCGCTCGGTCGATGTCGCAACGACCTTCCGGGAAGGGGACGTAATCGATGACCTCTTCCGCGTCTATCATACCCCTGGTCACTGTCCGGGACAGGTCTGCCTGCAGATCGGCGATGTGCTGCTCAGCGCTGATCATGTGCTGCCGCAGACGTCGATCTTCCTGCCGCCGGAGAGCATTACGCTCTCCACCGGTCTCGATCACTATCTCAGGGCGTTGCGCGCCATTGATGAATTATCAGGCATCCGCCTGGCGCTCGGCGGTCACGGCGCTCCGATTGACGATCTGCATGGCTGGATCGAACGGATTGTCAGCGCCCAGGAGCAGCGCCTTGATCAGGTGCGCGCCCTGTGCAACGAACCGCGCACGATTGCTGAACTGACTGCAGCGCTTTATCCCGGCGCCGTTGGCTATGAAGAATTGCTGGCGCTGCAAAAAGCTGGCGCATACGTCGAGTATCTCGATATGCGCGGTGAATTGACTATCGCCAATCTTGCCGATATTGACCTGGACGAGGGCGCCGCGCCGCGCTACTGGCGAGGGTGAGGGGCGTTGAATGTTGAACGTGGGTAAGATGGCAGGTAGTCGTTGCACGTTGCACGTTCAACGTTGAATGTTATGACGCAAAAGCGCGAAGGTTGCGGGTCGTCGGTGGTTAGAGATAGATCAAGGTTGCGGGTGGGAGGTTCTCCTCACCGCAAAAGTGTGGGTTTTTGCACGCCCTTGTGTGGGTCAGGTTGCCCGTTTGAAACATCAGGGTGCCCCGACACCCCCTTCTCCCACAGCGTGGGAGAAGGGGGTGGGGGATGAGGGAAAACAGGCGTCGGGGCGCGGCAAACTTCCCTCGCGCCCCAAAAACCAGCGCTTGATCCAGCGGCGCGTTTCGCCATCGCCGCCGCCGTACGCCGCGCATTGCACGCGGTGCGCAGCCTGTTAGGGCCGCCGTCTGTAGTTGATCCAACGGTCGTTGTCGAACGGCGGACGATTCTGAGACACGCTCCGACATGTAATGCCTGCGTTCGCCGTGGAACGTTCTCACCAGCGCCCGACTGCAAATCTGAGCGCATCGCTGGCGCCGCCCAGGGGCGCGCCAGTGGTGCGCCCCTACTCTCTCGCCTTTCGCCCCCGCCTGCAACGTTCAACCTTCGACCTTCGCATCGTTCTTCTGCCTGCCTATACGGGGCAGATCAGATTGAACGGGCATGCATTGCATTGCGGTCCGAACGACGGCGCCCACCGGTGCGCTCCCATATCCTCTAGCAGGCGGTCGATCTTTGCGGCGTGATTCGCCAGCGCCCGTTCAGTTGGCGTAACGCGCCGCGTTTCGCCGTTTCCGGTGTAGGCAATAGCGATCTCATCCGGGGGGTGCGGCGTCTCCCGGCGCGCCAGGGCGTACAACATCACCCGCTCCGCTAGATGATCGTCGCTGCGCGGCATGCCTGGTCGCACCCACACCCAGCGCGTCACCCCGTCCTGCGTCTCCTCGCGATCAATCCGCACCTCGATGGTCCCGGCAGGGCGTCGCACGATTATCTTCCGATCCACCTGCGCTGGCATGATTCTCCCGCTGCGCAGATCGTTCCAGACCGCCTGGACATGCTGCAGCGCCGCGGCGGCGTAGTCATCGGCGTAGATCACGCTGTCGAGTTCGTAGCGCTGTAACTGACCGAACACCAGAGTGCGCAGGTCAGCCTCGTGAGCGGGGAGATGACCATCGCACGCCTGTGCGGTCAGGATTTTGACGCATTCGCGGATGACCTGGTGCATGCGCAAAAAGGGAGACAGATCATCGTACAGTTGGTAGACATACTGGTAGAGGAAGCGCCGTTTGCATCCGTCAAGATCGATGCTCGACGCTGGCAGCGGCATGCGCGGCGACGGCGTGTTGCGCAGCCGTATGTCGGGCGCTGGCGTCGGGCATTTTATCGGGCTTTCTATCAATCGGATACGCCACGGAACGCCGTTTCCCTGACCATCGCCGGGGAGCAGCGATGAGCGATCCGCCGGTCTTGCGCCTTCGCCGCGCGTCAGCGCCCGGCTGAGCACCAACCGATCACGCGCGCGGGTCATTGCCACGTAGAGCAGATAACGCTCCTCCTGTTCCTCGCTCTCAATCGGACCACGAATGAGAGTATCGGGTAGGGGGACGCCACGCTGGTTGCCGCGCGCCGGAAAGCGCCCTTCCTGCAACCCCGGCACATATACGATTGGAAACTCTAATCCTTTCGCGGCATGCACCGTCATCACTCGCACAGCATCCGCCTGTCTGCCGGTCGAAGGACGTGGACGCACTCCAG
Source organism: Chloroflexota bacterium (assembly GCA_030550675.1). Taxonomy (GTDB): domain Bacteria; phylum Chloroflexota; class Chloroflexia; order Chloroflexales; family Roseiflexaceae; genus Roseiflexus. The sequence goes on along the minus strand of JAUQOW010000013.1, from coordinate 8,541 downwards.
TGGCGCGCAATGCGCGAAGGTAGTCAACGAAATGCGACGCGCCTCTTTCGTCTGGCGCTGCCGTCTGGACGAAGGCGCGCGCAATCGCAAGGAGTCGACCAAGCGCAGCGAGCTCGCGCTGCGCCCGGATGTCCCTGCGCGCAGCGCGAATCAACCGCTCGCGCATCGCCTGACTGTGCCGGAACAGGTATGCCGTCAGCGCCTGCCAGGCGTCTCCTTCGCACTCCAGCGCCTCGACCATCGTCTGGATCTGCGCGAGCGTTCGCTGTCCCGCTTCGCTCAGTTGTGCAATGATCTGCGGGTCGCGCGCGGCTCGCGGCAGCGCCTGTCGGCTGTGGTGCGCCAGATCAACCAGCCGGTTGAGATCGGCGGGATCCAATCGATGCTCAGGCATCGTCAATGCACGCAGCAGACCGGCGCTGCTCGTCGCTCCGATCTGAGCGCAGACCGCCAGGACGTCCTTGACTTCTGGCGCATCGAACACGTTGTCGATGTAATCGACAGGAATGCCATGCGCTTCAAGCACGGCAACCGCCGCGCTCGCCTGTTCGTGGGTGCGGCAGAGGATGGCATGATCGCGGAAGCGCCAGCGACGGAACGAAAGCGCAGGACGTCGCACCATTCGCCGCATCTTTCCGCATGTAGCCGTCCAGCGCCGCACCGCGCAGGCTGGCGGACATCGGCGGTCGCCGCGTTTCGCCCGCCGCAGAATGTCATGCGCAATCGCAGCATATTCGTCCTGAAGGGACGGCGCAACCCACTCGATGACAGTGTGATGGTTGCCGCCGCAACGCTGTGCGACGAGCGGAGGTCGTTCTGCAAGGCGCGGATCGCCCGCCATCACTGCCGCGCTGGCGTCGAGGATTGGTTGCAACGAGCGGTAGTTGCGCGTCAGGTAACAAATGTTCGCCTGAGGATAGTTCCGGGTAAATTCATTGAGGTTGGCGGCGGACGCGCCGCGAAAACGGTAGATGCTCTGCCAGGCGTCGCCAACTGCCCACACCTGCCCGCGTCCGCCGTCAAGCAGCCGGATCAACTCGCCCGACGCATAATTGATGTCCTGAAACTCGTCGACGAGCAGGTAGCGGTAGCGCCGGCGGAGATCGGCGGCGATTGCCGGATGATCGCGCAGCGCCCTGACCGGCAGCACGATCAGGTCGCCATAATCGAGCGCTCCCGCTTCGCGCAGAATGGCTTCATAACGCGGGTAAATCTTCGCCAGTTCGCGCAGTGCGGCGGCTTGCCGTGCGGCGCGTTCGCGCGCCTCCGCAGCTTTGCGAGTCGTCCCTGGATAAGCCTGTTCCGCCTCTTCAACCAGGCGCTGCGCTTCGGCGTCTGCCAGACGCGCAAATTCCTCCGGCGACCATAGCTCATCCTTGATGCGACTGATCGCCTGAATAATCGTCGGCAGGTGATGGGTTGGCTCGTGGAGGTCCTTAAAATGCTCCAGACGCAGATCGTTCAGGCGTTTTGAGAGCAGCATGAAAAGATCGGCGGTATCGAGCAGACGCGCATCGACGGGCAGCCCCAGACGTGCGCCGTAGATGCGCAGCATGTTCAGTCCCCACGAGTGAAACGTGCTGATCTCAACCCTTCCGGCGAGGTGCGGCGCTTCCTGACGGAGCGCCGCAATGATTCGCTCCCGCATTTCTTCCGCCGCCCGATTCGAGAATGTCAGCGCCAGAATAGACGCCGGATCGACCCCCTGACGCGCCAGCGAAACATACTTCGCCACGATGCTGCGCGTCTTGCCCGTGCCGGGTCCGGCGGCGAGCAGCACCGGCAGCGGCGCATCAACCGCCGCCTGCTGTTCCGGGTCGGGGGTGAAGGACGCAGTGCGCTTTTCGACAGGCGTTTCCTGCAAGCCTGGCGGTTCGAGACAGCAGACATTCACCAGTTGAGCGCGAATGGCGTCGGAAGATACGGCAAAGTGCGCCGCCAGCGTCTCGATGCTCCAGCCCGGTTGCTGAACCGCACGCCAGAGCTCTTCCGCCGGTATCAGCAATTCGAGCGCAAAAAGGTTCGCCTCTCGCTCGCGGCGCTCGCGCGTGTTGTAGGTGCGGACCGCCTTCTCATCGGCGTCCTCGCCAGCCGCACGCTCGTCGAGAGTGTCGTCGGTGTCGCGGAACGGTCCGGCAGTCAGTCCTTCAAGCGCCACATGACCGATCTCGTGGGCAACCACAAAGCGCTGGCGGGTCGGCGGAAGATCGCGTCGAACCCGAATGACCTGGAGCTCCGGCTCGACTTTCCCCTGAATGCCTTCGGCGAGCGTTGTCGTCGGGACGACCGTCAACTCCCAGAGAGTCTCTGCCAGATCATCGAGCGGGAGCGGATGATCTGACGCGCCGCCAGCGAGTTCCAGATAGGTTCGGCGAATTTCACATGCCAACGCCCGAATATGCTGTACTTGAACGCTCATCACTCCATGGAAGCGCACTTTGCGTCGTTGCGTCTTGCGTGACAGGAAATGCCGTAAGGAACGAACTTGCACCCGACTGCTTCAGCATCAGACGCCTGACAGCACATCAGCCCATGCGGCCCGCTCTTCCTCGGTTGGAGCGCTCTCGGTAAACGCCTGCGCAAAACTGACCGCTGGCTCTTCCGGCTCGACAATTCCATCCTCGGCGTTCAGCCGCGCTGCTGCGCTGACCGGCGGCGGAGCGAGCAATGCCGCCTGAATGACGGACGACGTGGTTTGCAGCGCATCGGCGAGGCGCTCGATCAATCGTTCGGGGATGGTGGCGACGCGCACCTTGCCGCGCTCCAGACGCGATAGCAGATCGACCGGCAGTTTCAACTGGCGCGCCAGCCGTCCAACCGTCAACTGGCGCGCCTTGCGCAGGTCAGTCAGGTTCTGCACCGGCTCGCCGCTCAACTCGTGCTCAAATGCAGCCCTCGCCAGCGCCATCACGCGGTCGGCAGCCGCTTCTTCCGACGACGACAACGCTACTGGCTCGTCCAATTCGCCAAGCGTCAGGTTGAACTCGAGAAAAGCGCGTAGTTCCTCGCGCACCTCCGGCGGCTCCTGCGCCACAAATGCATCGATACTGACGATCTGCCCCGATTCGAGCAGTTCCTCGTAACGCAGCGCCGCCTCGATAAAATAGGAGCGGTCTTTCATGATGACTCCCCGTTCGTCAGCATCTGACGCAGCCGTTTGACCGCGCGATTGTAGATATGTGTAACATTTGCGGGCGACATTCCGAGCATCTGTGCGATATCGATCCCGCGTCTTCCATTCAGACGATGGGTGATAACAGTGCGATCAATTGTGGGAAGCGCTGCAATCGCTTCGTGTAATCGCCTGCGCTCGTCTTCGTCACGGTACGCTTCAACAAGACGTTCCAACGCTGGATCCTCGATCACCTCGTAGAGCGGCGGTCCATCGTCGCCAACAGGCGCGTCCAGACGTTCAGGAGAAGATAAGAAGGTCTGCTGCGCGTTTTTTCGTTCCCGGAGAATGCGGTTGACCGTCGTCGAGACATACGAGCCAAATCTGCGCTCCATGCTGCTGAATCCGGGACTGCGCAGGTCTTTATGAAGTTGTTCGATCACTGCGAGCAGAACCTCGCTGCGGGCGTCCTCATCCAGTCCCAGACTGCGCGCCCGCCCGTAGATCCAGTTGCGCATTGCGAGAATCACGGCGTCAAGATCTGCCCAGAGTTCCGGCGTCAATGCGCCGCCTGTCGTCAGCACAGCGCGGAGGCGCGCTACGCGCGCCTGACACTCCTGCACCACCTCATACCACGAACGTTGTTGCGTCATAAGAACAGCCGCCTTCGTCGGACTGTTGAGAGTCGCCCGTCAATCACGCTCTGCGACTCTCGATTCCTGGCTCCCACTTCCTGGTTCCTGGTTCTCATAGGAAGATCAATCAAACCCGGACAAACACGCCTGTACCTGTGGAGCGGTCGGCGTTGGCTGAGCCTGTCGAAGCCAACGCCGATCACGAGATTGTCTGGTATCTGGTTGATCTTCCGATCAGTTCTCCGAACAGACGTGCATGAATGATACCCAATCGCTTCGCTCATTGTCAATCGGCGAAGATGAAAAAAACGGGGTGTGCGTGTCTTATCCTGTTCATAGAAACGCGCTATGCTGAATGCAACGAATGATGAAGCAGCCGCGTATCTGAAGACAAAGGCAGACGCCGCATGTGAACAGAGGAGGCAGCAATGATCGCCATCAGCAATCACGCGCGTCTGCGCCAGGCGCAGCGCAATCTGAACGATGACGAGGTAGATTTCATTATGCGACACGGGCGTCGCATCCGCAGCGGCGGCGTGCTGCACATCTTCCTCGGACGGCGTAACATCCCAACGGATCGCGCGACCTTTCAAAAATATCATCATCTGGAAGGCGCCACGCTGGTCATCAACGATACCGGGGAGACCCCGGTGCTCATCACCGTTTACCGCAACCGGCGCGCCCTGCGCGACATTCGCCGCAAGCAGAAGTACGACCGAACGGCGGGGAAGGCGTGGAGCAGCAATTGACAAGGCGCCTCCCCATTGATCGCGGTTTGGAAAAGGCGCTGCGATCAGCAGTGAGGCGCGTTGCCGCCCATGCGCCTGATGTCGCTGACGGACGAGCGGTACGTTTCAGACGCGGGCATATTCCCTGGTGCAGGCATGATGTGTCAGGAAACGACGCTCCGGTTGCCAGCGATTGACATCGCCCCTGCTGAACCTGCGACCGACCGTCCGCCTGCGCGGACGGGAACGACCGCGTCCGCGTGTGGTGAGCGTGTCGAACCGCACGCGGACGCCCAGCGGCGCGCCTGCCTGGCGCGACTTCAATCGCTAGCCAGGGCGCGGCGCAGCAGAGACGCGCGTGCTTGCCGTCTGACAATTCATGCCTGGACCTCCGTATTCCCCCATTCTTTGACAGCGAACCGACGCTTGCGTTACACTGGCATGCTACGACAGCGCGCATAGTCGCAGGGCATCGGTGTCTTCGTCGCTGCAAACGATCATTCGAAGCATTCATGTCACTCAATCACCCCCTGTCTCCGGCTGATTTCCTCCGTCAGTTGCGCCGCCTCGTGCTTGACGAAGCCGACAGTGCACGTCAACAACTGTTTCAGACCTGGTCGAGGCCGCTCGCTGAACGGGTAGCGGACGGAAACGCCATTGAAGGTGTACAGGTCGTGCGTGTGACCCCGGAGGGTGTCGTCGAACTCGCCTGTCCGTGCAATATGTCACGTTTCCGCGAAGGCGATGTGCTGCTGCTGAACCGCGGCAACCCGTTTGAAGAGCCGCGCGCCCTTTGCACTCTCGAAGTCGACGACGAAACGCGCCTGCTCGTCTCGATACGCGACTCCGACGTCAATTGGGGACGAATCCTGCACCAGCAGACGGGATGGGCGCTCGACCAGGGCTACGTAGATGTCAGCCAGTATATCCTCGATGCGCTCAATCAGGTCGCGGAAACAACCATTGGACAGCAACGCATTCTGCCGCTTCTGATGGGGAAGGTCGAACCGACCATCGATTACGAACGCTATGAGCGGGCGTACGAGCGAGCTGAACGATGGGGATTGAATATGGCGCAGTGCGAAGCCGTGGCCAATGCGTATGCCACTAACCTGACCTGGCTGATCCAGGGTCCCCCCGGCACAGGCAAAACGCTGGCGCTTGCCCGTCTTGTTCAGTTGCTCGTCGAAGATGGCGAGCGCGTTTTTGTGACTGCTTTGACGCACCATGCCATTAACAATGCACTAGAGAAGATCGCCGATCTCAATCGGCGCGGTGATGCGGCGCCAGTTGCGTTCTGCAAAATCGGGCGTCGGGCGCGCGCTGAAGGACTCAAAGGCGTCAAGAATTACGAGACGTTCGATCAATCGCCGCTGGTGGAATGTAGCGGCGGATATGCGATTGGTGCGACGCCGTTTGCGACACGCACGAAGCGTCTCAGCGGCGTCGAGTTTGACGCGGTGATCTTCGATGAAGCCAGCCAGATAACCATGCCGCTCGCCATTATGGGCATGCTGGTCGCAAAGCGGTATATCTTCATCGGCGACCACAAACAGTTGCCGCCAGTTCTGACGGCGAAGCATCGGGAGGCATGGCTCCGTTCCTCCGTGTTTGGCGCGCTCGTCGGGCGACGGTTTGATACGATGCTCAACGAGACCTACCGGATGAACGCCGAACTGACCGCCTGTCCTAGCCAGCAGCACTACTACGGCAAGCTACGCTGCGCTACGGAAGCGATCGCCAGACGCCGGATCGTCTATCAGCGACCGCCGACACGATTTATCGACATTCTGGACCCGGAAACTCCCAAAGTCTTTGTCGATCTGCGGCATCGCAACACTACAACGAGAAGCCAGGAGGAAGCGACCCTGATCTGCGACCTGATTGCCGAACTCCTGCGCTGCGGCGTTGAACCCGCCGAAATCGGCGTTATTGCGCCGTACCGGGCGCAGGGACGTCTCATTCGTAATCTGATGCGATCCGTCATTCCCGATGACAACCAACGGCGGGCAATCGTCGTTGATACAGTTGAGCGAATGCAGGGACAGGAACGCGAGGTCGTTCTCCTCTCGCTGACCACGTCAAACCCGGCGTTTGCCGCCAGGATCGCGGATTTCTTTCTGCAGCCGGAACGCCTGAACGTCGCTGTGACCCGCGCGCGGGTGAAACTGATCATTGTAGGCAGCCGTCATTTGCTCTCGACAGCGCCGGAAAATTGGGAGTATCGGGCGCTGATCGAGCAATTGAGAGACCTGATTTCATCATGTGCGTATCGCAGCGCACCCCACGTGCGGTAGTATATTCCGGGAACAATGTGCGTTTGTGGTGCGGGTGCAACCTATGGCTGCCATGTTTCCTGAAAAACCTGCTGGTATGCTGCCGCCGGAAACGGGGAAAGTCTTCCGATTGCTGAAACGCTCGTTACCGGATGACGACTATGCCGTCTGGCAGCGCATCGTCGTGAGCGGCGCCCCTGAACCAGATTTTCTGGTGCGTCACCGTTCCGGGCGGTTCCTGATTATCAAGGTCTCAACAGCAACGCCACAGGATGCGCAACACGCCTTACAGAGAGAGTTATTCGACGATGGAGTCGTTTTTGGCGGCGTCGAACGGGAAGCGCTACAACGGTTCTGGTCAGCGCTTGGCGAACGCGAGGGCGCTCCATCTCCTGGACAGGTTCCCGGCGTCGTCCTCTTCCCGAACATTTCCTCTGGCGATCTGCGCCGGGCGCTGCCTCCAGGCATCCGGGCGGGCGGACGCGAAGATGTGACTCCTGAGCGGCTTCCCGCCTGGATCGAAGCGCATCTTGGCACTCCGCTGACCCGCGATCAGATCGATGCGCTGCGAGCGGTTTTCTCGCCTGAGGTTGTCATTCCTGCAACCATGACCGTTCGTCAGCCGTTGCGCCGTGACACGTCCGCTGGATTGACTGACTATCTCCTCAGTCCGACGCAGGAATGGGCGCTCAAGGTCGATCTGGAGCTCTCGGACGAAGCCGATGCCGCAAGCCGCGACATGAGGGTGTGGCAGATCAGCGGCGTGGCCGGCAGCGGCAAATCGCTGTTGATCGTCTACCGCGCTCGTCTGTTGCGGCAGTATTTCCCGAAGAAACGCATCCTCGCCTTAACCTTCAATCGTCCGCTAAGCCTCGATCTCGAAGCGCGCTACAAACGCCTCACCGATGGCGATACTGCTGTCGAGTGGAAAACCTTCCATAAGTGGTGCCGGGACTACTGGCCACAAGACGAAGAGTGGCCAGAAATTATTAGTGAGTCCGAGCGTGCATCGATCATCGCCGATGTCTGGCGCCAGCACCTGGCGGATACATCCATTTCGGAACGAATGTTGCAGGAGGAAATCGACTGGTTCAAAGATCGGTTGTTGAGTACGCGCCAGGATTACCTGTCTGCTGATCGATCAGGGCGCGGGTTTGGCTTGAACGAAGCCATGCGCAACCGGATGTATGACGCGATGCTGGCGTATCAGCGCCAACTGAGAGCAAGGGACCTCTTTGATTGGGGCGATGTTCCGCGCCGTGTCTGGCGCGCGCTGATCGAGGATCGCGTCTCCTTTCAACCGTACGACTTTATTCTGATCGATGAAGCGCAGTTCTTTGCGCCGATCTGGTTTGAAATCATCAGACTGATCCTCAACCCGAAAGGTCATCTGTTCGTTGTTGCTGATCCGACGCAGGGCTTTTTGCGGCGCGGGCAGTCGTGGAAGACGTTGGGATTAGAGGTGCGCGGACGTTCGGTTCGCCTCGATCGATCATATCGAACAACGCCCGCCATCCTCGACTTCGCCTCTCGCATGTATCAAATGCGCCTGCCCGGCGATGAGGAGGCGATTATCGCGCGAGCCGCCTTTCAGGCGCACAATGAGCCGCCGCAGATTATCGCGCTGGACAGCGAGCAGGACGAGTTGACTCGCGTTGTGAACGAGATTCGGACGCTCCACGAACGCGGCGTGCCGCTGGAACATATCCTGGTGCTCCACCCCGACTGGCAGGGCGTCGAACGGATGCTGGAACGTCTGCAGCGTGAGTTTGGGAGCGCTAAGATTGCCG
>JAUQOW010000144.1 GCA_030550675.1 Chloroflexota bacterium | reverse complement strand
AGGTAGTAGGGGCGCCCCCCTGTGGGCGCCCGCGACGGGTGTATCGGTTGCAGGCGGGGGCAGGCACAGGGGCCTGCCCCTACGATGCCGGTGGCGTTCGGTGGATGGGCGCCCCCCTGTGGGCGCCCGCGACGGGTGTATCGGTTGCAGGCGGGGGCAGGCACAGGGGCCTGCCCCTACGATGCCGGTGGCCGTTCGTGGTAGGGGCGCCCCCCTGTGGGCGCCCTCACAGAAGCAGCGCACCTCATGACTCCTCACGGCACACGACGCTTTTAAGCGTGGCGATGTAGTCTGCAGGCAGGCTATGTTCTTCTGCGCCGCGCACCACCCGTTGCCAGTATTCGCGTGTCGGCAGGATGTCCTTCTGCCTCTGTTTAGACATATAGGTGACGACCTCGAGCGGGGTTCCGTCTTGCAGGAGAATCGTCACATTCAGACGCTCGTAGCCGCCCTCATACCCGTCCAGTCGTCTCAAATCATTGGATGACAGTCGATACACAACACCCCATACTTCCGCACCTTTACGCTCTACAATGTTAGCTTTTGCCGAACCGTCCTTTTTGCTCTGTTTGTCCCATACCAGGGCGTAGCCTGTGAGCCTGCCCACACCGATCTTTTCAGCATTCGGTATACGTTCTCGCATTTGTGCAGAGCACATGTTCGATCCATAAGCGAAATAAAGTGCATCAATCATATCCATCTGTCTCGACAATCAAGAGATACGACAAATTGAGTCCATTTTACGACGGAAATGTTCTCTTATTTGGCTGTTCTTAGGATCACGCAGATCCCTGACATACTGTTCAAAGGCATCTTTCAGTTTCTGGTGGAACTTTTTACGATTGATGATCAGACCTTTTTCGTCTGGAGTTAATTGAACGAGTGGCAGCTCGCTGTCAGTGCGAATCCTCGTATTCTCTTTCGTCTCAGCCTGGTGAAGAATACCATTACGGACATGATCATAGAACTTTGTGGCCACCTCCTCGGTAAACTCGAAGGGTGGTCGTTTTAGAAAGTCAACAAAATATCCCCTTCCTTGACCTATCGGGGTTTCCGATACCCCGTGATAGAACTGATCAAGCGTCTCGATCAGCAGGCAATCCAGCGCCATCACAGCAAAGCCCGCGTATGGCATGTTTTCAATCGCATCAACGATGTTAAGAAACCGCTCCCGAATACGATCCTCGAAAATCGTCACTGCCGTCTGCCAGTCTTCCTCTGTATCAAACGTGAGTTTCTTATAATCGGCGACTGTCCAATCGCCCTGACCATCACGACGCGGTGCAATTCGCACGTTGTCCCAGTTCGAGAAATCTTGTTGACTCACGGCAACACCTCCCGCTTTCAATAAAAACTTGCTCTCAACATTAGAGCAATAGCACCACGTATCGTGGCGAAGACCTTTGAGGTCAGGCTACGTGCAAACCGACATCGCGGATCATTTCGCTGGAGCCGTTCCGGGACGCAGTCGGAGTTCGTGTCAGAGACCTCAAAGGTTAGCGACATCTTCCGCTCCCCCACTTTCCGCCTTCAACCTTCCCGCCTTCAACCTTCCCACCTTCAACCTTCCAACCTTCAACGTTCAACGTTCAACATTCAACGTTCAACGCCTTACCTGCTGCGGCAAATCCCATCGCACAGTGTACAATACTCCCGCTACGGCAACAAGAGAGGCGAAGGGAGAGGACAAAGACACCCATGGATCACCTGCCATTTCGCAGACCGGGTCGTTTCTACCGCGGCAATCTGCACACCCATTCCACCGCCTCCGACGGCGAGCTGTCGCCGGAGGATGTCGTCGCCGCCTATCGCGCGCAGGGGTACGATTTTCTGGCGCTGACCGACCATTTTTTGCCCCAGTACCATTTTCCAATCACCGATACCCGCCCGTTCCGCAGCGCGCAATTCACTACGCTGCTCGGCGCGGAATTGCACGCCCCGCAGACATCCGCCGGACGGTTGTGGCATATCGTTGCGGTCGGTCTTCCGCTCGACTTCGCGCCGCCAGCGCCAGACGAGACCGGACCAGCGCTCGCGGCGCGCGCCGCCGCCGCAGGCGCGTTCGTCGGCATTGCGCATCCTGCCTGGTATACGTTGACCCTGGAGGATGGACTGTCCCTCGATGCTGCTCATGCCGTCGAGGTGTTCAACGCAACCGCCGCCTGGGATAATGACCGCGGCGATAGCTGGTATTTCAGCGATCTGCTGCTGGCGAAGGGGAGACGTCTGCTGGCATACGCCGCCGACGATGCGCATTTCTACATTCGTCCCGACACATTCGTGGCATGGGTACAGGTGCGCGCTGAGGAACTCTCGCCTGAAGCGATCCTGGAGTCGCTCAAAAGCGGCGCATTCTATTCTTCCCAGGGACCGCAGATCGACGATGTTGATGTCGATGATCGGCGGGTGGCGGTGCGCTGCTCCCCGGCGCGCGCCGTGTTCGTCTCAGGTCCCGACGAGCGCTCGCAGCGTCAGTTGGGACAGGGGATTACGTCGTGCGAACTGCCGGCGCCTTGGATCCGCGAGGTTCCGTACATCCGGGTGACCGTCGTGGATGATGCGGGTCGGAAGGCGTGGACCAATCCGATCTGGCTTGATGAGAGGGTTGCTCAAGGCAACTGACGCAAAGGCGCAAGGACTCCGAGGCGTAAAGTGTTGTTGGCGAAGCTTTGCGCCTTCGCGTCTTTGCGTCAATGTCGCAAGAAACAGTATCAGGTTGAAGGTTGCAGGGTGAGGAGGCGCTTCAGATGATCCCGCTCCTCGCTATCGTCGGTCCGACTGCCGTCGGCAAGACGGCGTTGAGTCTGCACCTGGCGCGGGTGTTCAACGGCGAAATCGTCTCCGCCGACTCGCGCCAGGTTTACCGCTGGATGGACATTGGCACCGCCAAGCCGACGCCAGCCGAGCGCGCCGCCGTGCCCCATCACCTGATCGACGTCGTCGATCCGGACGAGGAATTCTCGCTGGCGCTGTACCAGGACATGGCGACCGCAGCGATCGCCGACATTGCGGCGCGGGGGAAGTCGCCGCTGCTGGTCGGGGGAACCGGGCAGTACCTGGCGGCAGTGTTGCAGGGCTGGCAGTTGCCGCGCGTCGCCCCGCGCCCTGACATTCGCGCCGCGCTTGAGCGTCAGGCGGCGGAATTGGGCGCAGAGGCGCTCTACGAACGTCTGAAGGCGGTCGATCCGGTCGCCGCCGCCAGCATTCTCCCTGGCAATGTGCGTCGCATCATCCGCGCCCTCGAAGTGTACGAAGCCACCGGCAAACCAATCTCCAAACAGCGTTCGGTGCAGCCGCCCCCCTATCGCATCACTACCATCTGGCTGACCCTGCCGACGTCGGTGTTGTACGCGCGCATCGACGCGCGCGTTGATGCGATGATGGCTGCCGGGTTGCTTGACGAAGTGCGCAGACTGCTGGAGCGCGGCTATCACTGGGACCTGCCCTCGATGTCGGGGCTGGGATACCGCGAATTTCGCCCGTACTTCGAGGGGCGCGCCACGCTCGAAGAAGCCGTCGCCCGTCTCAAGTACGACACCCACGCCTTCGCGCGCCGCCAGCCCGCCTGGTTCCGCCGCCTGCCCAATGTCGTGACCCTGCCCGCCGATGCGCCCGATCTCCTGCGGCGCGCCGAAGCGATTGCGCAGCAAACATTCAGTGCATCATAGGGGCGCCCATTTGTGATCCACGAAGCGCACGAAGGGGCACGAAGGCGAACAACTTCCCCCTTCGTGCGCCTTCGTGTCCGTGGTGGATCACCCGATGATCCACAAAGCGCACCAAGGGACACGAAGGCGAACAATTTTTCCCCTTCGTGCGCCTTCGTGTCCTTGATGGATCGCCCGATGATCCACAAAGCGCACGAAGGGACACGAAGGGGATAAAACAACCTTCGCATCTTCCACCTTCCACCTTCGCACCTTCAACCTTCAACCTTCGCACCTTCAACCCGCAACCTTCAACCCTGACTCTCCCGTATCGTCCAGATCGTCCACGCCGACAGCGCATACGCGACGAGCGACGCCGCCAGCACCGGGGTGAAACCGTAAGCCACCTGGATCTGCCCGCTGACCCACGCCGCCGCCGACCAGCCGAGCGACCAGAGGACGCTCATCAGGCTGATGGCGACCCCCCGCTGCTGCGCCGGGGTCAACTGCATCACCAGCGCGTCATTCAACGGGTAACTGGCAGCGACGAACGCGCCGCGCAGCATATACCCGGCAACCACAATCGGCAGAAATGGCGTCAGCATCAGGATCACTGCGAATACCGCGCCAAAGCGCAGCAGGCTGGAGGCTCGACGCAGTCCCAACCGCGCGGCGACCGGTGCGCCCATAAGCGCGCCCAACCCCATGCCAAGCGCTCCGAGCGCCAGCATCACCCCTACAACTGCGTCATTCAATCCGAAGACAGTGCGGAAAAAGAGGTTCTGGAACGGCAAAAACAAGCCCCCGCCGATCCCCAGCAGAAACGAAGGGAGCGCGAGACGCAGCAACCGCAATGGCGTCGCCTGCCGCTGCGGTTCTGCCGCTACTGTCGCGGCTGTGTCGGTTGCCACAGGACTGGCGCGGAACCCGATCAGCACCGGCGCTACCGAGACGCATCCCAGCACGACAACGACCGACAGCGCCAGCCGGTAGGCGGCGGTGTCGCGCGCGTCGACGCCCAACAGGAGCGCTGCTGCGCCAGGGAGCAATCCGCCGACGCTGCTGCCGACCAGGCCGATGATCAACCCTGCCGATGCGTTCATGCCAAACACCGCCGCCCGTTCCTCCGCATTGGTGATGCTGGTCAGCAACGGCACAACCGCCGTCAGCGCCAGCACATTCGCGGCGCCTGCCAGGAAGGCGAACAGAATCAGCGCCCAGAGTTGCGACACCATCAACAGCAGCGCAAATGCAACCCCAAATCCGACAGCCCCCGCCACCAGCAGCGTCCGCGCGCCGAACCGGTCGATCAGGACGCCGAGAGGCAATCCGAGCAACGCGCCCGCGCCACGGTACACCGTCGCCATCAGACCGGCGGTGTCGGCGCCATACCCCAGGCTCACCAGATAGAAGTTGAAGAGCAGATCGGCGATGCTGCCAGCCAGCCCGAAGAGCAGACTGTGAGCCAGAACGCGCCAGACCTGCGGCGAAATCCGCGTCATCGTCGCGCGCGCGCGGGCGGCGAATGAAAACACACATCCCCCTTTCAGCCGTACAGAACACGCAACGTCTCCTCAGCGCAGCGATCCCATGTGAACTGCGCGGCGCGCTGATACCCGCGCTGGCGCAACTCCTGACGCAGCGCCGCGTCACTGGCGAGGCGCACCATGCCCTCTGCAATCGCTCTGGCGTCGAGCGGATCGACGATCAGCGCCGCGTCGCCCGCCACCTCTGGCAGCGACGAACTATTCGAGGTCAGCACCGGCGCGCCGCACGCCATCGCTTCGAGCACCGGCATTCCAAATCCCTCGTACAGCGACGGAAAGACGAACGCCAGCGCCTCGCGGTAGAGCGCCGGCAGATCGTCGTCCGCCACATACCCGACAAATCGCACGCGATTGGCAATGCCGAGTTCAGCGGCGCGCCGCGCAATGCCTTCGCTCAGCCAGCCGCGCTTGCCGGCAATGACCAGGATCGGCGCAGCGCCACCGCCCGCCAGTCGTCTGCTGGCATCCGCAAAGGCTTCAATGACTCGCGCCAGATTTTTGCGCGGCTGCACTGTGCCGACATACAGAAAATACGGTTCGTCTCCGCCAACAATCGCCCGCGCCCGCGCCGGATCGCCAACTGGCTGGCGAAACCGCTCCGCCACGCCATGGTGCACAACCGTAATGCGCGCTGGTGAAACGCCCGCCAACCGCACCAGGTCGCTGCGTGTCGCCCCAGAGACGGCGATCAGATGGCTGGCGGCGCGCGCGCTCCAGATTGTTGAAAACCGCAAATAGAACCGTTGCGCTGCGGTGTGCGCCTCCGGGTAGCGCAGATACCCCAGGTCGTGCACCGTCACTACCGTGCGCATCCGGCGCACGAGCGGCGCGCCGAGCGGCAACACGTGCGCCGGAATGAACAGCACATCCGGCGGATGCCGCAGCACCTCGCTCGATAGCCGAACATGCGTCCAGAGACGCGGCAACGGAATGCAGCGCACCGTCATATTGGCGCCGAGCGGCGGCAGGCGCGCGGGCGGTTGGTTGCAGTAGAGCGTATAGGCGTTGACCGTATCGCGTCGTGCGATCGCCGCCACCACTTCGCTGGTATAGTGCTCGGTGCCGGTGCGCGCCGTCGTCGCCATCCGGCTGATGTCGATGCCGATATGCATACCCTTGCTGACCTGACCCCTGTGCTATAATACTACCGGATCCGCTGCAAACCCGGCGTCTCTTGCATCTCCCTCTTCCCGTACCAGGAGGACATTTTCAGTCATGTGGTTATTTGACACACTGCGCGGTTACAAAGCCGAGTTGCTCATCCCGCGCGATCGCCCGCTCACGTTGTACGTGTGCGGCGTCACTCCCTACGACACAACGCATGTTGGTCATGCCCATACGTTCCTGATTTTCGATGTGCTGATTCGCTATATCCGTCACTGCGGCGGCACGGTGCTCTACTGCCAGAATACCACCGATGTTGATGATCCGTTGTTTGAACGCGCTGCGCGTGACGGCATTCCCTGGGACGAACTGGCGCGGCGTGAAACTGAACAGTTCGTCAAAGATTGTCGCGCGCTCAACCTCATCCCGCCCGACTTCTTTCCGAAGGCGTCGGAAGAAATCGCCGCAATGATCCCGATCATTGAACGGCTGATCGAGTTAGGTCACGCTTACGTGCGCAACGGCAACGTCTATTTCGATGTCTCCACCGAACCGACCTACGGCGCGATGGCGCGGGTGAACGGATACGAGGAACTGCTGGCGCTGGCGAATGAACGCGGCAATAATCCGAACGACCCGCTCAAGGACGATCCGCTCGACTTCGTCCTCTGGCAGCGCAGTCGTCCCGGCGAACCGACCTGGCCCAGCCCGTGGGGACCAGGGCGCCCCGGCTGGCATATTGAATGCACCGCCATGGCCACCCGCTACCTCGGTCCGCAACTCGACATCCATGGTGGCGGGCGCGACCTGATCTTCCCCCACCATCCATCCGAGATCGTTCAGACTGAACCATACACCGGCAAACGTCCCTTCGTGCGTTTCTGGGTGCATGGCGGGCTGGCGTGGCTCGATGGTCAGAAGATGAGCAAGTCGCTCGGCAACCTGGTGTTCATCAAGGATGCGCTTACCCAGCACAGCGCCGATGCGCTGCGCTGGTACCTGCTCTCCTTCCCCTACCGGGAAGATTTTGAATACGTCCGGTCGGACGTACCGCTGGCGGAGCAGCAGGTGGAGCGGCTCAAGGCGGCGCTCGCTGCGCAGGGCGATCCCAAAGGTGATCCGCTCAGCCCGGAACCCTTCTATCAGGCGTACTTCGATGCGCTCGATGATGATCTGGATACGCCAAAGGCGCTGGCGCAGATCAGCGCGCTCAGCGCCGCCATCCTCGAAGCGGCGTCATCCGGCTACAACGTTGCTGGCGCGCAATCTGCATTGCGCGAGATGGCGCACGTCTTTGGTTTCTGGGCAGCAGCCTGATCAGGAGAGGTCAGCGTGTCCAACCCATATGCGCCCAACAGCGATGAACTCTCAGAGTTGATGCGCATTGGCGCAATCAAGCTGGAACGCACGGCGGGCATTCCCACCTGGGAAGCGCAACCCGGTTCACGTCACCAGATGACAGTTGACAGGATCCGTGCGTCGATTGCGCCGCTGGCTGAGGATAGCGGCGCATGCGGGTGTTACCACCTCGCCGACGTGGCAATCCGCTTTCCTGACGGTTCGCTCAAGCGTCCGGACATCGCCATTTTTTGCGAACCGCCGCCTGCCCAGGATACGGCGTTGACCGTTCTGCCTGTCGCTGTGATCGAGGTCATCAGCCTGGGGTACGAATACAAGGATGTCGTGCTCAACCCGCCATTCTATCTGGGGCACGGGTTGCGCGACGTTGTTATCGTCGATCCGCACGCGCAGCGGGTCACGCATTATACGCCAACCGGCGCCTCCACCCGTCCAACTCCAGCGACATTGCAGCTTGAATGTGGTTGCCGTTGCGTCATTCCGTGACGTGTCCTGAGCGAGGGCTTCAGCTCGCAGCGCAGAGAAAGTGCGACCCGCTGGCGCAGGTTTGCCGGATGTTATCCTCCTTAGCCCGCAGCTCATACCGGGCAGGCGGCGCATATATTGCCAGGTAGATAAGGAGAGGGCGCAACGGTAATCGTAGCACCCTCCTGTTCGGCGATCCAGCGGCAGGCTGTCGTCGGAGCGGACGCGCCTGAACCGCATGTGTTTGTCGTCTGTCCTCTTGACGGTCTTACTTGATCTCGACGGTCGCACCCGCCTCGACCAGTTTCGCCTTCGCCGCTTCCGCCTCTTCCTTGCTCACGCCCTCCTTCACCGGCTTGGGCGCGCTCTCGACCAGGTCCTTCGCCTCCTTCAGACCCAGGTTCGTCAATTCGCGCACCGCCTTGATGACCTGAATCTTGTTCGGACCAACAGCGGACAGAATGACGTCGAACTCGGTCTTCTCCTCGACGGCGGGCGCGGCTGCGGCGGCGCCGTCACCCGCAGCGGGCGCGGCTGCGGCGGGCATCACCATCCCGCCCATTGGCATCACCGGCGCGGCGGCAGTCACGCCCCAGCGCGCCTCCAGTTCCTTCTTCAGTTCCACCAGTTCGAGGACGTTCAGCGCCTCGATGCTCGCAATGACTGCTTCGACCTTTTCGCTTGCCATAGGTGCTGTTTCTCCTTCGTGATAAGAGTGAGCGTATATTTGATGAGTATGCTATCTTCCTGCTGGCAGTGCAGGAATGCGGACGCTACGACGTTGATGCTGGCTGCAACTGATCGACGCGCGCCTGAATCGCGTAGAGAATGCTCTTCGACGTAGCATCGAGCAGATTGACAATATCATTGACCGGCGCGGCAATAATGCCTGCCAGCCCGGTGACTGGCGCTGCCAGCCCGCCGAGCACCTGCGCACGAACTTCATTTTTCGTCGGCAAATTGGCGACGACATCGAGCACATTCTCCCTGAGGAGCGTTGTGCCGAGCAGCCCGCCGCGCACCGTTATTTTCTTCGGACCGCGGTTGAACTCGTTGATCGCTTTGACGAACTTCGGCACATCGTCATACGCAAACGCCAGAGCCGTTGGTCCTTCCAGCAGCGGCTCAATCGCCTCATGACCCGTCTCGCGTGCGGCGATCAGAGTCAGCGTATTCTTCGCCACCACAAATTCTGCGCCGCTTTCGCGCAATTTCTTGCGCAGGTCAGTCATATCAGCGACCGAAAGACCGCGATAATCGGCTACGACAGTCACCTGCATGCGCTGGAGGCGCTGCTTCAGGTCGGCGACGGTCTCGATCTTGCGCTGGGTTGGCACTGAATTTCACCCCCTTTCAGCAAAAAACGCGGGTTGCCGCACACAGACGCAGCAACCCGCGAACACACAGTCGCGCTGGATTCGGGAAGCTGCCTCGGCGGGCGGCACGAAGCCATTAAGCACACGCACCCGCTGTCTGCGGCGCTCATATTCTTCAATTGTTTGCCGAAGCGCGTTCGGCAGGACTATGCGCGATTGAGGCTCCTTTGCGCTCTGCGGCCCGCTTCAGGCTGCCGGTTTCATCGCCTGCGCCGCCGACGGATCGACACGAATGCCAGGACTCATCGTACTGGTGAAGGTCACGCTTCTGATGTACGCTCCCTTTGCAGCGGCGGGGCGAGCAGCTTTGACCGCCTCCATCAATGCCGCGATATTGTCGTAAATCTGCTGCTCGCTGAAACTCAATTTCCCGACCGCTACGTGCAGCAGTCCGGTTTTATCGTTGCGAAATTCGACGCGTCCGCCGCGCACCTCGCGGATCGTGCGCGGCAGGTCCTCCGGCTGCACCACCGTTCCGCTCTTCGGGTTCGGCATAAGCCCGCGCGGACCGAGTTTGCGCCCGATGCGCCCGACCTTCCCCATCATATCGGGAGTGGCGATAGCGATATCGAAGTCGAAGAAATTCTCCTTATCGATTCGGGCGATCAGGTCATCGGCGCCCACGAAATCGGCGCCCGCCTCCCGCGCCGCCTGCGCCGCTTCACCCTGCGCGAACACCAGCACCCGGACAGTCTTGCCGGTTCCATGGGGCAATGAAACGGTTGAGCGGACGTTCTGATCCGCGTGGCGCGGATCGATGCCAAGACGCAGATGAACTTCAACCGTCGGATCGAACTTCGTATACGATGTTTCCTTCAGCAGTTTAATCGCTTCTTCTGGCGTATAGAGGCGATCCCGGTCAATCTTCTTGAGCGCCTCGAGATACTTTTTGCCATGTCGGCGCGGCATAGTTCGAACTCCTTGTGGTGCAAACGGGGGAAACCCCTCCCACGCTGCAACGACTACTCGACGATTTTGATCCCCATACTGCGCGCAGTACCCGCAATAATCTTCTCGGCGGCTTCAATGCTGAGCGCATTCAGGTCTGCCATTTTCTGCTCGGCAATCTGCCGCAGTTGTTTAGCGGTAATGGTTCCAGCGATCTTGCGATTCGGCATACCGGAACCTTTTTCGATGCCCGCCGCCTTCCGCAGCAGGTCGGCGGCGGGCGGCGTTTTCAGCGCGATCGTGAACGAGCGATCCGAGTAGACCGTCACCTCGACCGGAACAACACTTCCCGCCTGTGACGCGGTCTTCTCGTTGTACTCCTTGACGAACGCCATGATATTAATGCCGTAACCGCCCAAGGCTGGACCGACCGGCGGCGCCGGCGTCGCCTTGCCAGCGGGCAGTTGCAGCTTGACGACCGCGACAACCTTTTTTGCCACAAAGCGCTCCTTCGCACGACTATTCAACCAGGCGCGTCACCTGGAGGAAGTCCAGTTCCACCGGCGCCTCACGACCGAAGAACGAGACCAGCACCCGAACACGACCGCGTTCGTGGTCGATAGCGTCCACAATGCCTTCAAAGTCGGTGAACGGACCATCCGTAATCTTGACCGCCTGACCGACCTGATAACCGACTTTCACCTTGGGCGCTTCCTGCTCCATCTGCCTCAGGATCGCCTTCACCTCTTCGTCCTCAAGCGGCGTCGGCTTGTTCCCATGGCCGACGAAGCTCGTAACGCCCGGAGTATTCCGAACGACGTACCATGAGTTGTCATTCATTTTCATCTGCACCAGCACATATCCAGGGAAGACCTTCTTCTGAACTGTGCGGCGCTGACCGTTCTTGATTTCGATAGCTTCTTCAGTCGGAACGATGACATTGAAAATCTGATCGCGCATCTCCATCGTTTCGATGCGATGGAGCAGATTCTGCTTGACTTTGTTCTCATAGCCGGAGTAGGTATGGATGACATACCAGCGGCGATCATCGTCGCGCATCTCCGATCCGGCTTGTGTTGCCTGTTCCTTTTTTTCCTGTTTCTCTTCAGCCACGGCTTACCTCGCCTACGAAAGCGCTAAAGCGTCGCCACCGCATTTTGCAGCAGCAGCAGCAGCCACGAGAAGAGGGCGTCCGCTGCGAAGAGAATGGCGCTCATGACTGCTGACAGCAGAATAACCACGACCGTTAAGCGGATCGTCTCTTCGCGGGTGGGCCAGACGACCTTGCGCATCTCCGCGCGCGATTCGCGCAGGGGTTGTACAATAGCTTGCTGGAATGCGCGCACCAGCGGATTTTGGGTTTCTTTATCCTTATCTTTGACAACCGTCATTACGGTACGGCTTTCTTCGGCAGATAGACGCTGCCGATACATAGATCAGGCGTCTACCAGGGCCCGGCAGGAACGCAGGCCGCAGCAGACGCCTGGGTTGCATGCGCATCGCAATTAATCAACGATCTTCGAGACGACGCCTGCGCCGACGGTGCGCCCGCCTTCGCGGATGGCGAAGCGCAACCCTTCCTCGATGGCCACCGGCACGATCAACTCCACCGTCATCTCCACGTTGTCGCCCG
>JAUQOW010000421.1 GCA_030550675.1 Chloroflexota bacterium | reverse complement strand
ACCCCGATTTCGCCACGAATGGATGGGCGTATATCTGCTACAGTTACTTCGATGAGCATAACAACCGCCAGAACCGACTTTCGCGGTTCACCGTCAATCTCGCATCCGGAAGCGTCGCTGACGAGAGAGTCCTGATCGATGCGATGGTCGGAGCGACGCACCACAATGGTTGTCGTGTGATCGTATCGCCCGATAACCGGTATCTGTTCGTCTCGATGGGCGACGCGCTGACTCCGACGCTCGCGCAGGACCTCAACAGCACTGGCGGCAAGACTTTCCGCATCTTCAAGGATGGCGGCATCCCGACCGACAACCCCTTTTACGCCGCCGGTCAATCGCCGCGCTCGCTGATCTGGACGTATGGTCATCGCAACCATCAGGGGCTGGCGTTTCACCCGACGACCGGCGACCTCTGGAGCACCGAGCACGGACCGGACATCATGGATGAACTCAACGTTTTGATCGCCGGGCGCAACTACGGCTGGGGATGGGGCAATCCGCCGCGCTACTGCCTGGGGACGGCGAACTGTGATGGCGCGCCCGATTTCGTGCCGCCAATAGCAGTGTTCAACACCGACAGCACGGTGGCCGCGTCCGACATGGTCTTCTACACCGGCAGCGCATTCCCTGAATGGTACGGCGATCTCTTCTTTGTGACGTTGAAGACCGGCAGGCTTTATCGCCTGAAGATTGCCAATCGCGCGATTGTTGAGCAGGAAATCCTGATCAACGGTCACTACGGGCGCCTGCGCGATGTGACGGTCGGACCGGACGGGTACATATACGTCTCTACCGATGCCAGCGAGGCACGGCTCCTCCGCGTTCGCCCAACCAGCGAACTCCCATATCGGCTGCAACTGCCGCTCGTTATACGGGGGTAGCGATCTCTTCGAGGAAGAAGCGCCCTTGCACGTCGTCGTAGCCGAAGAGTTCGGCGTAGCGCCCCCATTTGCTGGCGATGTCGAGTTGCTGTTCCGCTTCCTCGGGCGGGAAGTCGCGCTCCAGGGCAGTGAGGAGCGCCTCGCGGCGCAGCGAACGTTCGCCCGACGCTTCCAGCATGCGCAGCATCCAGCGGAAGAAGGGCAATCGCCGCAGCCGCGAGGCGAAGATCTCTTTACGCGCCAGAATGCTGGCGTCGGCGAACGCTTCTCCGAGCGGCGTAATGATCAGGTCGCCGGTCTCAACGCGGGCGAAGCCGAGAAGTTCCGCCGCTTCAATCAGCGCCTGGAGGTTGTTGAAATCGAGTCCCAGATCTTCTGCAAGCTGGTAAATGTCGTCGCGTTCGGTGGGGGTGTTGTTCACGTGTTCGAGCAGACCGGCGAGTTCGGTGACATCGGCGGCTGGCAATGCGCGGGTGCGACCAGCCTGCCCTGGTTCAGTGCCGAACTCGACATGCTCCGGTTGCGTCTGCCCCATGAGAATGCCATAGACACGGTCGGTCAGCGCGACGAATGCTTCCGCTTTGCGGTCGCGCGGATGGGGCAGAGTCACCGGCACTTCGGCGATGATCCGCCCCGGACCTTTGTCCATTACAACGATCCGATCCGCCATGAAGATCGCTTCTTCGATATTGTGGCTCACCATAAGCACGGCGCGAATCTGAAGCTGACCGCCGGTCCAGAGTTCAAGCACTTCGCCGCGCAGCGTCTCGGCGCTCAGCACGTCCAGCGCGCTGAACGGCTCGTCGAGGCAGAGCAATTCAGGGTTCGCCGCGAGCGCGCGGGCAATCCCGACTTTCTGGCGCATGCCGCCCGACAGTTCGCGCGGATACGCCTGCTCGAAGCCATCGAGACCGACCAGGTCGATCAACTCGACGGCGCGGGCATGCGCCTGTTCCGCCGGCACGCCGCGCGCCCGCATAGCGACCGCCACGTTCGCCTCAACTGTCAGCCATGGAAAGAGCGCAAACGACTGAAACACGATCGTCGCATACGGATTGACGCCCTTCAGCGGTTTGCCGCGATAGCGCACTTCGCCCTCGCTCGGACGGTTCAGCCCGGTGATGATGCGCAGCAGCGTACTCTTGCCGCAGCCCGACGGACCAAGCAACGCGACGAACTCCCCTTCGCGAATGGTCAGGTTGATATGCTCGATGGCGGTGAAGCGCTTCTCGCCGCGCCCGTAGCGCTGCACAACATTCTTCAGTTCGACCAGCACGGCGCCGGTTGATGTCGCCATATGTCAACTCCTGGATCATCATTCCATGCGATAGACATTCTCCGCCAATCGGTAGAGACGCCGCCAGACGAGGCGGTTAATCGCCACCACGGTGATAACCATTGCCAGCGTCGCCGCCAGAAGGCGCGGATAGTCGCCGTCGGCGGTGGCGGACGTAATCTGCGCGCCGATGCCAACGCTCTGGTACGCCTCTCCGCCAAACACGACGTACTCGGCGACGATGCTGGCGTTCCATGCCCCGCCGCTGGCGGTAATCATCCCGGTGATCAGGTACGGGAAGAGCGCTGGCAGGATCAGGGTGCGCCAGCGTTGCCAGCCGCGCAGTTGCAGCAGGTCGGTCGTGTAACGCAAATCTTGCGGGATGGCTGCAGCGCCGGCAATAAC
>JAUQOW010000420.1 GCA_030550675.1 Chloroflexota bacterium | reverse complement strand
CGCACCATCCGGGTTCTCGGACGCCTGGAAGATACGTATATGCAGGAGATAGCGAAAGCGCTTTCCGCTATTCTTGGTTTGTGAGACGTTACATGCCTGCCTGCGCCAGCGCCTCGCGCACCAGGTCTGGCGTGATTTCTTTGAGTGAACGTTCGCGCGCCAGCGCCTCGACCTGCATCTGCATCTGGCGGCTTGCCGAAATGCGCGGAATGTAGGGCAGTTTTTCCAGCGCCTCGTCGAGCACGGCTTTCGCTTCGAGCGACCAGGGGAGATTTCCCGGCGCTGACTCGATCTTCGGCGGACCGCCGCGGATCATGCTGTACGCCTGATCGACCGGCAGAAAGTTGAACAGGGTATCGTACAGCCCGTTGACGATCTCCTGCACGACGTAGACCGCGCCGCGATACCCCATGAACGGCGTGCCGACCGCGCGCCGCACGGTAGGTCCGGGAAACGCCGCCATGAAGAAGCGCGCAAACTTTGCGCCCGCCTCGGATAGATAGATTTTTTCGTTGATCGAGCCGAAGACGAACGCAGGTGCGCGACGGTGGATCATCTGACGGATCTCGTCATTATCCGGGTCGCCGGGGCGACGGGGGCGGGCGGAGACAAAGGCGATCTTCATGCCCAACTCGTCTCCCAGGTAGCGCGCCAGCCCCTCGGCATACGACCGCCCCGCAACGATGCCGATGTCGGTGGTGCCAAACCAGTCCCCCTGCGGTCCGCGCCACAGGTCCCACACGGCGCGCAGCGTCGTGCGCTTTTCGCTGGCAATGAAGGCTTCCGCCTGGACGGATGTTCCCAGCAGGCGCCCCAGTTCACGCACAAACTCTGTCGTTTCGCGCATGCCGAACGGCGCGTAAAGAGTCGGTTGACCGAGCATGCTCGCCAGACCGGCGCCGAACTCGCGGTACATCACCACATTGACCTGCGCGGCTGCCAGACGCGGCGTATCCGCCAGCGTCGCCTCCATGGGGTAGACCAGATTGATCCGCCCGCCAGCGCCCGTGATCAGGCGCTTGACTTCCTCCAGGTCCGACGGCGAGTTGAAACAGCCGTAGGTTGGACCGATGATGTTGACCGTCCCCGGCGCTGGCTGGATGCCGGCGGCGTGCGGGGCGCCAAACTGTTCCCACAGCCAGCGCAGCACGCGGTCGCGCCCCGCCCATTCGTCTTCCGACAGCGAGTTGCTCCAGTAGAAGCGCGTCCCCTCGCCGAGCGTCGCCACGACCGACGACAGATCGGCGCCGATCATTTCGCTCTCGGCGGTTGAAATCACGATTACCTGTTTGCCGTCGAGCGCGCCGCTGGCTCGGAGGTTTTCATACGTCCAGCGCACTTTGTCGCTGGTGCCCTTCCCGCCGACTTCCTGTTCAGTGATTGTCGCCGGGGTCATATTTTCGATATGGGGAATGGCGTCGGTATAGTCGGGCACCGCCGTCGCCACCAGGTTGAAGCACCCGACCGGCGCATCGGCGATCACGTGAACGTCCGGCATGGCGCACATGGTCCACACCGCTGCCCAGTAGCCGGACGTATCAGACAGATCGCGAATAAGTGCAGGGGGCATAGCCTCTCACTCCGCAAAAAAGGCGACCATCTCGCGATAGCGGTTGGCGCGCTCCAGGGTCTCCGCCACGAAGCCAATCGTCGCCGCCATGCCGCCGCTGAGGAAGAAGGGGCGCGACGCCAGTTGATTGGTGAAGTACATCGCCGGAATGCCGCGTTCCTTCGCCGCAGCCGCGAACGGCGTCGTGCCCAGCACGAAATCGGGCGCATACCGGTCGAGCGCCGCCATGTCTTCTTCCAGCGCTTTGCGATAGACGACCTCCTGCGTGCCGCGCGCCTTCAGCCACAGTTCATCGGGCAGCGACAGCGGATCGGCGCCAATCGAGGTGGAAACATACGGCACTTCAGCGCCTGCCTCGACCAGCAGCCGCGCATAGGCAAGTTCGGTGCCCTCGTAGCCGGTCACCAGCACGCGCGCGCCTTTGAGCGACTTCGCTGCCAGCACCGCCTGCGCTTTCTCGCGTTCCTCGTCCGCCACCCGATCCACCAGCGCCGGGTCGAGGTCCAGCAGTGCGCCGATCGACTTGAGCCAGGCATACGTGCCGCTGATGCCTACCGGCGCGCCGCCAGCCACCGACGCGCCCCATTCGCGGTACAGGCGCGTCACTCCCTTGTAGAACGGGTGAAGCGGCGCCAGCGCCGCCGCGCGCCCGGCGCGTCGCAGATCGTCGATTGAGCGTCCTGGCAGCGCAATCGTCGCCTCGACCCCCATCCGTCGCAGGATGGCGTCGATTGCCAGTTGATCGGCGGGAAAGACTTCCCCGACGACCACAACGGTGCGTTCCTCACGCGGGCTTTCACGATCGCCCAGTCGTCGCAGCAGCGCTTCGAGCGCCACGTCCTTCGCTTCCGGGTGCGAATGGATCGCATAGGCGGGCACGCGCACCAGCACCACCTCGGCATCGCCGACCTTGCGCGGCAGCAACTCCTCCGGCATACCCGCCGTCTCCGCCACGCACAGCGACACCACCGGCACCAGGCGGCACCCCGGCTC
>JAUQOW010000143.1 GCA_030550675.1 Chloroflexota bacterium | reverse complement strand
ATATCGCGCAGGAACGGCGGCGTCTCAACCGGCGCAGGCGAGGGAGAAGACGCCACTGGTTGACTGGTTGGTTCGGCAGGCAGCATCGCGGCGAGACCCGGCAGCGGGGGCCAGTCGCTGCCGCCGCTATCCAGGAGCGTTTCGACCAGACCCGGCAGGCGCTGCGGGATTTCGACCGAACCGACCAGTACGGCATCGCCAATGATCATGGTTGGAACGCCACGACGCGCTTCGGGAATGGCGTATGCCATAATTGCCTCGCGGTAGAGCGCGGCGCCCTGCGGCTGATCGACATTGATCATCAGTATCTGCAATTGATCGCCGAATCGCTGCTGCACCGGCGGCAGATGCTCGGTGATGACCGTGTGGCAATGCCCGCAGCGGGGAGAGTAGAACAGAACGGCGCACACCGTTGAGGCGGCGAAGATTGATGACAGGTTCAGCGCTAGCGTCCAGGCGATTGCGAGGATGAACACAAAACGACGCATGGCTATCTCCTTTCGCCTGGAGGTATTGTACGTCGGTTGCAGGGGAATAAGAGTAGAGAACTGAGAACTGAGAACTGAGAATTGAGAATTGAGAACTGATGCCAGGTTGTGGTCAGTCATATATAATGTGCAGGCGCCCGGTTCGTGCGGAGCAAAGAGCAACGCATACTGGCATAGTGTGCAAGTAGTTCGGCGTTCCTGGAAGCTGCAGGCTGAAACCCTGGCTGAGATCGTGCAAGCCCCAAAGGGGCTGCCACGTACTGAGCGAGGGCTTTAGACTGTTTTACCAATCGTCGCGCTCCGTATCTCTGGTGAGGAGTGTATGAATATCGTATTGGCGCTATTAAGTGTTCTTTTCGGAGCATACTTTCTGTATATGGGGGTTCAGGGGCTCTGGCGCGGAACGATCACCTCTGGAGTGCATACATACACTGGCTGCATGGCGAACATCATCTCTGGAATCTTTCTGATCATAGGGTTGTTCAGTCTGGTCGTGGCGCTAAACTTCTTTCAATCACCGGACTGATTCCCGCTTCTCAATTCCTGGCTCTCAGTTCTCAGTCCTCAGTTCTCCTGCCTCGGCAAACTGGAGTTGATACAGACGATAGTAGTAGCCGCGTTTCGCCAGCAACTCTTCGTGCGAGCCGTCTTCTACGAGGCGTCCTTTGTGCAGCACGAGAATCCGGTCCACGTGGCGAATGGTCGAAAGCCGATGCGCGATCACGATGCTGGTGCGACCCTGTATCAGGCGTTCAAGCGCTTCCTGCATCAGCGCCTCGGTTTCGGTGTCCACGCTCGATGTCGCTTCATCAAGAATGAGGAGCACTTCGGGATTGAACGCTATTGCGCGGGCGAACGCCAGCAACTGCCGCTGTCCGACCGAGAGGTTGCTGCCGCGTTCGCGCACTTCGTACTCATAGCCGCCAGGCAGCCGTTCGATGAACGGCGCAGCGCGCGCAATCTCGGCGGCGCGTCGCACCTGCTCATCGCTGATGCTCTCGTCGTGCAGGCGAATATTCGAGGCGATGGAGCCGCTGAAGCACACCGGGTCCTGCGGCACGGCGCTGACGTGACGGCGCAATTCCGCCTGACGCAATTCCCGAATATCGATGCCGTCAAGTTTAATCGATCCGCGCTGAATATCGTAAAAGCGCGCCATCAGGCTGACGAGCGACGTTTTTCCGGCGCCGGTCGCGCCTACGACAGCCACTGCCTGACCTGCCGGGATGGTGAACGAAATGCCGCGCAGCACCCAGCGGTCGTCCGTGTCCGCCAGACCTGAGCCGTCGGGTCCAGCGGCTTCGGCGTCGTAGGTGAACCACACATTCTCAAATGTAATCTCGCCGCGCACCGGTGATGGCAGCGCGCGCGGATGCTCTGGATCGACAACCGTGGCTGGCGTATCGAGCACGCGGAAGACCCGTTCCGCCGACGCCATCGCCGACTGGAAGGTGTTGTAGCGTTCGGCGATCTGACGGATCGGCTGGAACGCCTGGTCGGTGTACTGAATGAACGCCACCAGCATGCCAAGCGTCGCCACGTCTGCCAGCACCGCCTGCCCGCCGAAATACAGAAGCAGCGCCAGCGCCGTTACGGAAAGGAAGTTGATGAGCGGGAAAAAGACTGCAAACGTCCGGTTTGATTCGAGTTGCGCTGCCAGGTAATCGCGGCTCAGTTCAGCGAAGCGGATGCGGCTTTGCTCTTCGCGGTTGAACAACTGCGTCACCAGCACCCCGCTGATCTGCTCGTTCAAAAAGGCGTTGATGCGCGCAATTCGCTGGCGAACGCGCCGGTAGACGCCGCGCATAATGCGCTGGAACACGCTTGACGCCAGCATAACCGCTGGAAACATGATGAAACTGATCAACGCCAGACGCCAGTTCAGCAGCAGCATCGTGATCACGATGAACAGCAGGCGCACCAGATCGCCCAGCAGCGCTACCGTCCCCTGGGTGATGAACTCATTGAGCGCATCGACATCGTTCGTCAGGCGGGTGATCAGCCGCCCGACGGGGTTGCGGTCGAAGAATGCCAGGCTCATGCGCTGGATATGGCTGAAGATGCGGGTGCGGATATCGACCATCACCTGCTGCCCGACCGACTGCACGATGTAGGTCTGCCCGTAACGGAAGCCGAAGGCAGCCAGCAGCGCAGCGGCGTACAACCCGAAGAGCGGCAGGACGCCAGCCGGATCGCGCGCGGCGATAGGACCGTCAATCGCCTGTTTGACGAGGAACGGCGGCGCGAGTTCCACGGCTGCTCCGCCGAACATCAGCGCCGTCGCCAGCGCAAGCCGTCGCCAGTACGGTGCGACAAACACTCCCAGGCGGCGCACCAGCGTTGCGTCGTAGGCTTTCCCTAAGATTTCATCGTCATCGAATTGACCGCGAGACATCTCTCACTCCTGCGCGTGATCCACGAAGATCACGAAGGAACACGAAGGACATAGACATCTCTTCGCCGTTCTAATGGCGCCCTGGTTCTCATCACAGGGCGCGCCATTGCGGCGCCCGTGGTGCGCCGTTGCACGGCGCCGTCACCCGTAGCGCGCGGTTGCGGTGCACCGGCGCTACTCGTCCTCCAATTCGGCGCGCAACAGCTCGCGGCGGTACATCTCGGCGTACCGTCCGCCCAGATCGAGCAATTCGCGGTGCGTGCCGCGCTCGACGATCTCTCCGTTGTGCAGCACGATGATCTGATCGGCGTCCTTTACAGTTGCAATCCGCTGCGCAATGATGATGCTGGTGCGCCCTTTCATTATCGAGCGCAGACCGGCAAGGATCTCGGCGGCAGTATGCGTATCAACGCTCGACAGTGCATCATCGAGGATCAGGATCGCCGGATTGCGCAAAATGGCACGCGCAATGGCGGTGCGCTGCTTCTGCCCGCCGGACAGGGTGACGCCGCGCTCGCCGATCAGCGTGTCGATCCCGTCGGGAAACTGCTCGACATCATTGACCAACCGCGAGACGGCGAGGGCATGGGCGATCTGATCTTCGGTCGCATCCGGTCTGCCGAAGGTCACATTCTCGCGGATAGGCACGCTGAACAGGAAGGTATCCTGCGGCACATAGCCGATGCCGCGCCGCAGCGCATCGAGCGGCAGGGTGCGTACATCATGCCCATCCACCAGCACCTGCCCTTCATCGGGGTCGCGCACGCGCGCCAGCAGGTTGACCAGGGTGGTTTTGCCGGCGCCGGTCGCCCCCACGATCCCCAGGGAACTTCCCTGCGGGACACGGAACGAAATGTGGCGCAGCACCCATTCCGGCGCGCCTGAGACCAGGGGGTGGTCAGCGGGCGACGATGCGCGTGTGTGATGACCGGACGAGTTGCCGTTACTCCGGTTGTGCGAGAAGCGCAACCCGACATTGCGAAACTCGACCTCTCCGCGCACCACAAAGTCGCGCGGCGCGTCGGGCGGCGAGGCAATCGCAGGACGGCGCTGCAACACCTCGCTAATGCGCACCAGCGACGCCGCCCCCTGCTGATAGAGGTCCACCGTCCACCCCAGGGCGATGACGGGCCATGCCAGTTGTGCGAGATAGGCGTTGAACAACACCAGTTCGCCGACCGTCATCTCACCGGCTGCGACCATGCGCCCGCCAATGAGGAGCACAAACGCGCCAATCACTCCCAGCATCAAACCGATGATGGGCCAGAGCATGCCGCTGAGCAGCACATAGCGCAGGTTGAGCGCGCGGTAGCGTTCGTTGGCTTCCCGAAACACCCGAATCTCGGCATCTTCCTGAGCATACGCCTTGATGGTGCGGATGCCGCTAAAGTTTTCCTGGGCGCGGGTTGAAATCTCGCCGAACTGATCCTGCACCTTGCGGAAGATCGCGCGCATGCGCCCGCCGATGACGACGAACAGCACCGCGACCATAGGCAGGAGCAGCACGACAATCGCCGCCAGCATCGGGTTCGTCAGGAACATCAGTGTTGCCGCAGTCAGCAGCAGCAGCGTCGAACCGAGCAAGTTGCTGACGCCAGGACCAAGGAACATGCGCACTGCCGAGAGATCGTTCGTCACCCGCGTCATCAGGTCGCCGGTGTGCATCGTCGTGAAAAACCCCTGATCGAGCGTCAACAATTTCGCAAACAGCGCCTCGCGCATATCGAAATCGATCAGGTGCGATGTGCCAATGATCTGAGTGCGTTGCCCATAACGCAGCACCCCTTCGACAAGGGCGGCGAGCAGCAGCAATCCGCCGTACTGCACCAAGCGATCAAGCACAACGCCGCGCGTATTCAGGTCATCGACAGCAAAGCGCACAATCTGCGGAATCATGGCGGCGACCGCCGTCGCTGCCAGGGCGCACAGCGCGCCGATCAGCAGCCGACGGCGGTAGCGCCGCACAAAGGGCCAGAGACGACGAAGTTGATCCACGGATGCACACTCCACAGAAGACTCAGAAGCGTCGCCGGATGTCACCCTGCGACGCAGTTCGATAAGTATAGCAGGAATCTATCGTTGTGAGTCGATTTTGAGCGATGGGAATACGTCCGGCAGACCTGCGCCGCAGGGTCGCGCGGTTTCCGCGCTGCGGGCTAAAGCCCTCGCTCAGGACGTGGAAGCCCCTGCGGGGTTTGCACGAGTTCAGCCGCGGCTTCAGCCCGCAGCGCCGTGCAAAATCCAGACGACTCCCGTTCTACGGAGCGACGATATTCTGCCAGACTCACGAGTAGCGGCAGGCGCCGTCAGGTCATTCGTCTCAGTCAGATGCACCATTTTCCTGTCCATATGTTTCAACTGGCAGGAGGCTGGGCATCGCCATTGTCCTGGCGGGAAGTCAGGCGAGGGAGCAACTGCGCCGTGATCAATGTCGTCAGCGGCGACTGATCGCCGCCATCGCTCTGGATGACAATCGGGCGCGGCGCGCGTTTCACCAGCGTCTCGGCGACCTGCAGGCGACGGCGCGCCAGTTCATACTGCAAGACAGCCCGGTTATCCTGATACGCCTGACCGAGATACTCCAGGCCGCGCGCCTCGTTCTCCGCCTGCCGCAGTGTGGCGCGGCCACGCGCTTCGATCTCCCAGCGCACGCGCTGCGCTTCCGTTTCCTTCTCCTGGAGCATGCGCGCCACGTCCTGGCGCGCTTTGTTGATCGCAGCGCGCACCTCCACCAGTTTAGCGTCGCGCACCTTGCGGGCGCGCTCGATCTCCAGCCGCATACTATCGATGCGCTGCTTCTTAATCAACTCCCATTCGCGCTCATACGCCTGCAATTCTTTCGTCACCCGTTCGCGCGTCGCCAGATGCTGCTGATACTGATCGGGCAGTTGCACATCGGGAATGTTGGCGCCAGTGATGCGCACGCCATAGCGCGCCAACTGGCGGTTGAGCAATTCCTGCATATCGCCCACGTCGCTGCCGCGCAGATCGTAGGCGCGCTCAGTTTCGACCCGCCGCGCCCGCTGGCGGATCGCATCCTGCACGGCGCTGCTCAACACCAGATCGAAGTTGCTCGCGCCCAGACGTCGCACAAACGCGATCGGGTCGTCGATGCGGAACTTGAGGAAGAACTCGATCGACTTGAGCGGAATATTCTCACGGGTCGGCGACGCCAGCACTGGCGCGGTGTACGGTATCTCGGTGCTGGTATCGACCACCGCCTCGACCTTCTCCCAGGGACGCCAGAGATAGTGCCGGCCCGGGGCGAGCGTACCGACGATCTGCCCCCAGCGCGAGAGAATACCGGTCGTGCCCTGCTCAATCTCGACAATCGCTCCAAGGATGAAGGAAACCGCTGCGGCAAGAAAAGCGATCATGGCGAAGAATCCGACGAATGCGCCGATAAATCCGCCGCTGAAGAAGGCCACGCCAGCGAGGTAGACGCTCAACGCCAGCGGCAGCAGCCAGCCCAGGCGTCGCCGGCTTTTCGGGATGACCACCGGCACCAGTTGACCGTCTTCGCCCGAACGCAGGAGTTGGCGAATTTCGCTCCAGGCGGCGACCGTTTCTTTGATGCGGGAGAATGTGCGTCGCGCGTCAGTCATTGGCGCCCTCGCTTTCTTTGTTGATCTGCGCCGCCTCTTGTTCGACAGCGGTCAATCGCCCGATCTGATCAGTACGATCCCGAATGCGTTGGCGGATCACATGCAAACGCTCGCGGATGACAGCCACATCTTCGGGAGAATAGAGCTGCGCGTCACCCGCGCCCAGCATGCGTTGCGCAATCGCCAGATAGTCAATATCCTTCTCGTCGCCTTTGCCGATCTGCACGATCTGCGGCAGATGGTCGGCGACCGCCTCCAACCGGTCGAGGATATCCTGCTGGTAGCGGTACTGCAAAATCTCCGGGTACGCGGCGGCGCCGACGGCGCGAATATCGAGCGCCTGCGCTTCGAGCAGCGCCGCATTGGCGCGCGCAGCGCTCTCGACTTCGCTCAGCAACTGGCTGGCATACGCGTTGGCGCGGTAGATTTCGCGTTCGCGCGCGGTATCGATCTGCGCCTGGTACGTGGCAATTTCAGCCTGAATGGCGGAGAGTTGCTCGCGCAGCCCCGCCAGCTCGCGGTTGAGGTCGCCTTCGTCCTGCTCTTTGCGCAACGCCAGTTCGTATTCATAGGTGTACGCCTCTTTCGCCACCCGGATCATCTCCGGTTTGGCGAGGTCGATGCGGTACTCCTGGCTCGACGGCTCGGCGTGGGTGATATTGGCGTTGACAAAGCGCACGGCAGGCATAAACTGCTGGTTGAGGGTGTCGAGCAAACCCTGCGTGCTCTCGCCGACCAGATCGTAGATTGCCTCAGCGCGCTGCTCATAAATGAGGGCGCGAGTCACTTCGCTGACGGCGTTTTGCAATTTCTCCTGAAACCCTTTGGCGCCGCCCAGCGTGAAAATGAACGCCGCCGGATCCTCGATCTTGAACTGAAGGAACAGATCGACCGAGGCATTCACGCGCGAGGCGGTCGGCGCTTCGCGGATAGGCGCGTTGTACGGATATTCGCGGGTAACGTTGACGATATAACTGACTCGCTTCCATGGATCGAGGAGCACCTTGCGACCCGCTGGAGCAATCTCCTCCAGCCTGCCGAAGCGGGTGATCAGCGCCAGGCAGCCGTCCGGCACCATGATAAAACTGTTGCGCCAGAGGCTATAGGCGACATAGCCAACGATCAGCAGCCAGTAATGCGGACCGAAGAAGACCGCTGCGAAGTTTGTCAGACCGAACGAGACGACATCAATCGCAGCGCTGATGAGCCAGCCGATCAGCCCAAGAAAGCTGAGGAACAGGGTCACAAAGATCCAGACCGCCGAGCGTGGATTGCGCGGAATAACGACCGGCGAAATGATATTCGTCACCTGCCCGCTTTTTTCCGCCGTTTGAAAGTTGCGATTGAGCAGTTCCGTCGCTTCTTCCAGAAGCGCAGTCATCTGCTCAATACGGGTGGCGCCGCTCTCGCCGGCTGAACGTTGCGACATAAAATCGCTGGCTTTGATCTGAAGCTGCTCGACATCGCCGCGCTCAAGCGCCTGCCGCGCAATCTCCAGCCCCCTTTGGAGACGGCTCATGATGCCCCCCTTTGCATTGTTTACAGCCCGGTACATTATACGCACAGGTTCAGGCTTGCGCTTCATGTTCGCGCCGACGGTCGGACTTCCAGGAAAATTAACCAGATAAAGGTGATCACCTTCTTTTCGTCTCCGTCTTGTGCAACGCAGTTCCGGGTCTGGACGTATCTGTACTATGGAAGCAGACAAGAAATTGTTAAGATGATGCGATTTCTGTAACCAATTTGTAAGTCTGGTGTGATGCAGCCTTGCAGCGGCATGCTATACTGGTGAAAAACCTTATGCGTCAGCGTAGTACGACCGCCTCCTCCTCGCCCCATCCAGCAGGTGATCTATGTTCAACCAGCATACATGGCGGCAGCAACTCACCGACTATCTGGAAATCTTTGCGCGTCATCCGCGTCAGGAAGTGCAACTGTCGGGCAGCCCGGGCATCCTGCCGCATCTGGCGTTGCGCACTTTAACGCCTTTCTTGAGCGCGTTGTACACGCACCCGGTTGATGCGGTCGTGACGCTGGCAGCCATCACGCACGATGCTGGCGCCAATCTCCTTGTGCAGCAGGCAATGCGCACTCGTTATCCAACAGCGACGGACCTTGAGCGCGCCCTGCGCAACAGCTCAGATCTCTGCATCACGATGGAGCGCCTCATTATCGAGTTGCAGACCATCCCCACGGCGCTCCGGCGCCTGAATGCCCGGAACAGTTTCTGGCTGCGCAGATCGCTCGAACGCGAACTGGACTCTTACCCCTGGTCGTTTGTGTGGATCCGCGACCTGCTCCGCGAACTGAACGAACAGGATCGCATGGAAGCGCTCCGCCGCTTGCGGTCGCGCAATGGTCGATATGCGAACAGCGATCTGGCGCTGATCGAATCGGCGCTGTCAGGTGCTGTTGCACAAACGCGCGCGTATGCTGCGCGCCTGCTGGGAGTGATGGTCGACGCGCCTCCGCCCGCGCTGGTCAACCGTCTGCTTGACGTTGCGCTGCGCGACCCGGATGCCGAAACGCGCTTTGCGGCGGCGCGGGCGCTTGGTTTGCTGCGCGACCGCGTCATCACTGGCGATGCGCTGGCGTACATCGAGAGCCATCTTGTTCACGATGACAGTTTTTACCGATCCTCAGCGGCGCTTTTGCTGGGACAATTGGGCGAACATGCGGGGAAGCCGACTGTTGTCCGCAGTCTATGTCGATTGCTGCGCGACCGCGACGCCTATGCGCGCGAAGCGGCGGCGCGCGCGCTGGGACGCATCGGGTCCCCGGCGGCGCTGCCGGAGGTTATTGACGCACTTGAACAGGCAACTCAGGACGATGATGTGCAGGTTCATGAAGCCGCAACCGACTCGCTGGCGCTGTTGCGCCAGTTTGCCGAACTGAGCGTGCAGGCGGCGGCTTAGATCCAACATCCTTTGAATAAGCGCACACAAGGGCGCAAAGGCGCAGAGACTCCGCGCCTTACAGAAAGATCAACCAGATATTGAACTCTCTTGCCTGCGTTGACGATCTTGCGGCGGACGTTGGCTTCGACAGGCTCAGCCAACGCCCACCGCTCCAAAGGTGCAGGCTCGATGGTCAAGGTTTTATGTGATCTCCTTATCAGGCTCCGTTGATGATAGGTCGCCATTTACACGCACGCCACGCTGTACCCGCCGTCCGTGCGCAGCTGGTTGAGCCTGTCAAAGCCAGCGGCGCACGGATGCTGCTGATTCGCCGCCATCTTCGCAGCCCCTCGATCCGGCAGGACTCTGGTATAATGCTTGCGTGGAACCAGTTGTCGGATGCCCGGGACGATAGATGGTCATTCTTGTTATGATCGACGGCGCGCGCCCCGATGCGCTCGATGCCGCGCTGTGCCCGAATCTGGCTGCGCTGCGCGCGTCGGGATCGGTGACGATGCAGGCGCAGAGCGTGATGCCCTCGGTCACGCCGCCCTGTCACATGTCGATCTTCCACAGCGTCCCGCCGACGCGCCACGGCATTACGACCAATATCTTCATCCCGATGGCGCGTCCGTTGCCCGGACTGATCGAACAGGTGCGCACCGCCGGGAAACGCGCCGCTTCCATCCACAATTGGGAGCCGTTGCGCGATGTGAGTCGCCCGGAACAGGTGGCGTACAGCTACTACCGCGAACCGCCGCTCGATCACACCTATGATGATGCCGTCGGCGCCGAAGCGGTGCGGCTTTTGCGGGAAGAGAGCGCGTCATTCGATTTTGTCTGCATCTACTTCGGCTCGGTTGATGCCGCGGGACACGCTTTCGGCTGGATGTCGCCGGAGTATCTTGGGCAACTGCAACGGGTCGACGGGTTGCTTGGCAGAGTGCTTGACGCCATGCCTGCTGGTGCCACAATTGTGGTTCAGGCAGATCACGGCGGGCACGAGCGGACGTACGGCATGGATATGCCTGAAGATATGACCATTCCCTGGATCGCCGCCGGTCCTGCAATCCGGCGTAATCATCGGATTGCGACGCCGGTCAGCCTGATCGACACCGCGCCGACGCTGGCGCGCGTTCCGGGCATCGCACCCCATGCTGCGTGGGAAGGTCGGATCATTGAAGAAATCTTCAGGGATCAATGAACGCTGAACGATCTATCTATGAGCGG
Source organism: Chloroflexota bacterium (assembly GCA_030550675.1). Taxonomy (GTDB): domain Bacteria; phylum Chloroflexota; class Chloroflexia; order Chloroflexales; family Roseiflexaceae; genus Roseiflexus. The sequence goes on along the minus strand of JAUQOW010000143.1, from coordinate 1,492 downwards.
GCAGGCGGCGATGAGCCGTTTCGCCGCCTGGTCGACGCCTTCTACGCGCGCATCGAGCGCGATCCGCTCCTGCGCCCAATGTTCCCGGAAAATCTCGAACCGGGCAAACTCCATCAGTTTCTGTTCATTACCCAATACTTCGGCGGACCGCCGCGCTATACGGCACTGCGCGGGCATCCGCGGCTGCGGGCGCGGCATCTGCCCTTTGTGATCGGACAGGCGGAACGTGATGCATGGGTTTCCCATATGCGCGCTGCTATTGAAGAGGCGGGTTTTCCCGACGATGTGCGCCCCGCCCTGATCCAGTACTTCGAGCGTACTGCCACGTTTATGATTAATGCCGGCTCAGAACGCCTCGATCTGCGTGGTTGACCGCCGCTTTATCGCTCAAAAGATAGACGCGCAGACGCAGAGGCGCAAAGTCTCGCAAAGAATACGGCATGCCATCGCGTCTTCGCGCCTTTGCGTCAACTTGTCCGGCACCTCCTCGACCGCCGATGATCGTCACACTCTCTGCCGCAGCGCGTCACTTTCCCTCAGTCTGTGGTACAATCAGCACGCAATGGCGCAGCGAAAGGAGACGATGCTATGTTTACCGTGCGTGGACGATTTGACGGCAAGACCATCGAATTGCTTGAACCGCCGCCTGTTGATGATGAAACGTTTGTCCTGGTCACCTTCCTGGAGGGACCGCTGGAGACCGCTGCCGCGCGCGCGAGTCGTCGTGAAGTCAGCGTGGCGATGTTCTCGCTCGATCGCTATGCTGCACCGCTCAAACAGCGCCTGCGCGCGAGCCAGTCGTCGGCTGAGGCGCCGCGTCCGTTTACGGTCGGCGAGGTGATGACGCGCAAAATCATCAGCGTAGCGCCCGATGCTACGGTTGCTGAAGCAATTCATATTATGAACCGGCACGGCATCACCAGTGTATTGGTCGAACCCGACGCAAGCGGTGAGTGGGGCATTATGACCATGCGCGACGTGCTCCAGAAGATCGTGGCTGTGGATCGTTCTCCCGAAGAAGTGACCGTCAATGCGCTTGCATCACGCCCGCTGGTCTATGTATCGCCCGATATGTCGTTGCGCGACTGCAGCAAGTTGATGATTGACAAAAATATTCGCCGCGCCGCTGTCCGTGAGCGCGATCAGATTGTTGGCATTATCAGCGACACCGATATTTTTCAGGTCGTTGAGGAGCGCGGCTGGGGACCGGCGCCCGCCGCTAATGATTGATCAACGGAGGGCGCGGACGTGATCATCGCGTAGAGACGTTGCAATGCACCGACTCTACCGGCGCCGGTCGACCTGCTCTGTTGGCCCGAATCGACCCTGGGTTGCTACCACCGCCACCTTGAAGGCTTCACCGATCCCGACCGGACGCTGGCCCTATCGATGCCCCCGCAGGTTGAGATTCGGCCGACGCAGGGACTGGACTGCTTCGTGATCGCTGGTGGAAAGTGCTACGACAGCGGCGCCGATGATGCGGGCCCCTTCT
>JAUQOW010000142.1 GCA_030550675.1 Chloroflexota bacterium | reverse complement strand
GCAATGATTTTGAGCGGCGCTCCGCGCCACGTTGTGACGGCGCCGGGCCATGGATCATAGGCGCGCGTCATCCGTTCAATCCGGATGGCGGGTTGTGACCAGTCGATAATCCCGTCCTCGCGGGAGAGCATTTTGGTGAATGTGGCGCGGGTATGATCCTGCGGTTGGGGCGTAATAGCGCCCTTTGCATAAGCGTCGAGCGTCTCGACCAGCATCTCTGCGCCGATGTCGAACAGCTCATGGGTCAGCGGACCGGTGCGCGCGTCGGGAGGAAGCGGAACAGCGCGCTGCGCCAGGATGGGTCCGGCGTCCATTTTCGCGTCGATCAGCATAATAGTCACGCCGGTTTCGGCGTCGCCATTGAGGATCGCGCCAGCGACAGGCGACGGACCGCGGTAGAGCGGCAGGAGCGATGGGTGGATGTTGACATACCCGAGCGGCGGAATGGCGAGCACGTCACGGCGCAGGATTTCGCCGTAGGCGGCGACGACGCCGACATCAGGGCGCAGATCCGCCAGGGCGGCGACCGCGGCGGGATCGCGCAGCGTCTCGGGAGTCAGCACCGGCAATCCCAGGCGGAGCGCCGCCTGTTTGACCGGCGTCGCCGCCAGCGTCTTGCCCCGACCGGCTGGCCGGTCGGGTTGCGTCACGACGCCGACAACCTGATACCTGGAATCAGCGACCAGGCGTTCGAGCGGGAGGACGGCAAACGCTGGACTGCCCAGAAAGACGACTCTCAATGCCATCGGCGCCCCCGGTGATCGTGCAGCCTCGCATACGATTGCGATCATTGCATAGCCCATGAAGCGTGTAGTATAATACACCAAAGTGACGCTGGCGCGGTGCAGATATCTTGTATCCAACAGGCGCGCACCGCATACCGGGAGAGCGCGAGTCGCCAATGCACGCACTGGTGTACGACGGCAAACTGCGTCAGGTCGATGATTATCCTCGACCAGTTCTGCGTGCTGGCGAGGCGCTCATTCGCCCCGCCCTGGTTGGCATCTGCAACACCGACATCGAAATCACGCGCGGCTACATGAATTTTCGCGGCGTGTTGGGGCACGAATTCGTCGGCGTGGTCGTCGCCTGCGAAGACGCGGCATGGATAGGGCAGCGCGTGGTTGGCGAAATCAATGCGGCGTGCCGCACATGCGCGGTATGCCAGCGCGGTGATGAGAGCCATTGTCCCAACCGCACGACGCTGGGCATTGATCGGCGGGACGGCGCAATGGCAGAGTTGTTCAGTCTCCCGATCGCCTGTCTCCATCGCGTGCCGGACCGCATGCCGGACTCGGTGGCGGTCTTTACCGAACCGGTTGCGGCAGCGCTTGAAATTCTCCAGCAGATCCATCTCCGCCCGACCGATCAGGTGGCTGTCGTTGGTGATGGCAAACTTGGTCTGCTGTGCGTTCAGGCGGCGCGCCTTCCGGGGTGCGATGTCACGCTGGTCGGGCGGCACCCGGAGCGCTGGGAGTTTCTGGAGCGCATGGCAATTCGCGCTGTGCACGTTGACGAACTGGATGCAGCTTATCATGCGCGATTCGACGTAGTGATCGACTGCACCGGTCATCCGCACGGATTTCACATCGCACGGCGCCTGGTGCGCCCGCGTGGATGCCTGGTTATGAAGAGCACATTTGCCGCCGAATCGGAGTGCAACCTGACGATGCTGGTCGTGGATGAGATCCGCCTGATCGGGTCGCGCTGCGGTCCATTCGCGGCGGCGCTGCGCGCCCTGGACGGCGGGTTGATCATGACGGCGCCATTGATCGCGGCGCGATTTCCGCTGCACGACGGCTTACGGGCATTTGCCGCCGCAGCCGGTCGATTGAAGGTGTTGCTGGAGGTGTAGATGGCATCGAAGAGCCTCTTTGGGCGAAACGATCAATCGGCGCGGTATGCTGCGGCTTCCCTGGCGCTGGGGCTGATGTTCGTGTCGCTGGTCGTCATCTATTTGACGGTGCCTCAAAGCGACGCCGTGACGTTGCTCTGCATCGTCATTATGGCAGTCAGCCTGATCATTGCGTTGATCGGCGACTGGAACGAAATTGGCACGATGGCGGCGCTGGCGACGCTGACGTCGCTGATGGCGGCGTACTTTCTGGGGCGCGACATGCTCGGCGATGCGGGCAGCATCATCGTTCCGCTGGGATGGGGCGGAGTGCTGCTCTATATCTTTCGCTGGATTTCGAGCCACACCGTCGTGGTGCCAGAAGATCACGCAATTATGGTGGCGCGCTTCTACAGCGGCTCGCTCTACCGCCTTCAGCCTCCGCTGGCGCCGCCGCTCATTCCGCTGCTGGAGCGGCGGGTTGCGACTATACCACTCTACGAACTGAGCCACGATGTGAAGGTTGCCAAAATCAACACCGGCGGGTCGCACAGCATTGATGAAGTAGAGGTGCATCTGCGCTATCGGGTGAAGAACCCGGAGTTCGCCCTGGCGAATATTCCCAACCGCGGACAGATCCAGAACGAAGTGGCGCGTGAGATGGGACGCGACCTCGAGCAGGCGCGTCTCGATGTGGCATTTTGGGAGAAACTGCTGGCGCGTCAACTGGCGCACGAGGTCGATGACATCGTGCGTGAGGTGATCTTCGCCGAGACCAAGAGCGCAACCGATGCCTACCAGAAACGACAGCACATCTCGCGCGAAGTCTTTCGCCGGTTGAACGAACTCACGCAGCGCTGGGGCGTCGTTGTCACCCGGGTCGATATTGATTATTTCAGCGTGCCGGAAGATCGTTTTCGCTCGCCCGACCCCGATGGTCCGGTCAAACAGGAAGTCAAACGCATCCTGGAGACGAGCAAAGCGGAAGCGCAGGCGGAAGCCGAACGCATTCGCAATATTGTGCGAGTGTTGCGGGAGGAGGGGATCGAGATCTCGCCCGAAATCATCGGGGCGCTGCTGATCCCGGAGTGGACTGGCGAGATTGAGGCGTTGCTGCCGCCTCCCGCAGCGTCGTCGAGCGAGAGACCAGGGAATAGAGGAGCGAAGCCCGGCAATGCAAAACAATAATCATGCTTGCGAACCGGTCGTGGTGGTTGGAGCGGCGTGCCTGGACGTGAAGTGTCGCCTGCGCGGCGATGTGATCGCCAGCACCTCGAATTCGGCGGATGTGCGCATCAGTGTTGGCGGATGCGCGCGCAATGTCGCTGAGAACCTGGCGCGCCTCGGCTACCCGACAACGCTGGTCACCGTGGTGAGCGACGATGATTTCGGGCAGGCGATTGTGCAGCAAACGGCGCGCGCTGGCGTGAATACCGACCACGTGATCAGGGTGCGCAATTATCACTCCCCGGCGTATGTCGCCCTGCTCTCGCCCGAAGGTCAGTTGATCACCGGCGTGGACGACACTGAAGCGGTTGCTGCGCTGACGCCAGCCGTGATCGCCAGCCGCCGCGCTCTGTTTCAGAGCGCTCCAATGGTGGTGATGGACGCGAATGTGCCGGTTGAGAGCGCAAAGACGCTGCTCGACCTCTGCGCCGCTGCTGGCGTGCCGGTGGCGCTCGATCCGGTCGCCTACGCTCCGGCGCTGCGGTATCGACCGTTCATCGGTTCGTTCTCGCTCGTGGCGCCAAATGCCATCGAGGCGGAAGCACTCACCGGCATGCCGGTGACCGATGTGGCGCAGGCGATTCTGGCAGCCCGGCGCCTGACGGCGGAAGGGGTCGAGATTGCGATTGTGACGCTGGCGGAGCAGGGATTGGTCTACGCAACGCCCTCGTCGAGCGGGCATATTCCGGCGATCAATGTCGAGATCGTCGATCCCACCGGCGCAGGTGATGCGCTGACCGCAACGGTGGTCTATGCTCTGCTCCATGACATTCCTGTCGATGAAGCGGTGCGTCTGGGGGTAAGCGCTGCCACGCTGACGCTTGAGTCGCCGGATACGGTGCGGCAGGACCTGACACTGGAAATCCTGTATGCGCAGCTCGTTATTTGAAGCGAGCGCCGTTGATTGAGTAATGTGGTGATTGAACAGGCGTCACGCGCGCCGACCGCCTGCGCAACCCGTGGCTAGCGGCATATTCCATGACCAAACGTATCCTGATTGCAGACGATGAACCGGCAGTGCGTCAACTGCTTGAGTTGGTGTTGCGGTCGCAGGGATATGAGGTCTTTGTCACTCAGAACGGCGACCAGCTTGTGCGCGCGGCGCAGGAATGGATCCCGGACCTGGTCATCGTCGATCTGATGATGCCGCAAATGGACGGGTATGAAGCCATTCGTCAGCTTCGCAACGACACCCGCACCGCTCATGTGCCAATGCTCATTCTCACCGCCCGTTCCACGGCTGAAGATGTGGTCACCGGCTTTGACACCGGCGCCGACGATTATATCACCAAGCCGTTCAATATTCCTGAATTGCTCGCCCGCATTCGAGCGCACCTTCGTCGCGCCGCGCAGACGCCTGTCCATAATCCGCTGACCGGTCTGGCAGGGAATGTGCTCCTGACCGAGGAGTTGAAGTATCGTCTGCGGAATGGCGCTCCTTTTGCGCTGTTATATGTTGATCTCGATAATTTTAAGGCGTTCAATGACACGTATGGACCGGCGCGCGGCGACCGATTGATCAAACTGGTGGCTGAGGTGCTGTTGGAGGTGGTGCAACAGCACGGTTCGTCGACCGACTTTATCGGGCACATCGGCGGGGACGACTTTGCCGTGCTGACGACGCCGGATCGTCTCGACTCCATCTGCCAGGGGATTATTGCGTTGTTCGACAAGCGCGTGCGCGACCTGTACGACCCGGAAGACCTGGCGCGCGGGTATCTGCGCGGCGTTGATCGTCAGGGGGTGCCACGGAACTTTCCGATTACAACGATCTCCATCGGAGTGGTCACCAACCGGCGCCGTCGCTTCACGGATTATGACGAGGTCAGTCGGGTCGCTGCGGAGATGAAACAGTACGCCAAGCAACTGCCCGGCAGCACCTACGCGGTCGATATTCGCGGGATCAGCGATCAGGCGGTGGAACGGGATCGCCGCGGTTCGCCGCCGCCGCCGGTGCTGATTGTGTCGGCTGATGCGGCGCTGCGCAAAACGATCGTTCCTCTTCTGGACGAGATCGACCTGCGCGCGCTCGAAGCGCCGACCGTGCTTGACGCCGAGCGGTTGCTCGCATATCACCCCGAAACCGCTCTGGTGATTGTCGATGCGCGCATTGGGAAACATGTGCGTGATTTCTGCAAAAACCTGGCGCAGCATCAACCGGATCTTCCGGTCATTGCACTTGCTGATCAGCAGCATATGGGGATCATTCCCCCTGGCGCCACAAGGCACACCCTCTCATTGCCGCTTGACAGCGATCAGTTGTGCGCGAGAATTGTCGAGGTGCGCGGCGCGTCGCAGGGGACATCATAAGATCTATGCAGGCATTGATCGCCGGTCTGATTATTCTTGCCATCATCGCGGTCGTCATCTTGCTGCCGCCGGTGCGCGCGCGGTTGCGCGGCTGGACTCAGACGGCGTGGGTGGCGACGTTGCAGCGCGCCCGGTTGGTGCGCAGCGCAACCGTTATCAGCAGTTCGGGCGAAGAGATCGTGGTGCCTGGCGCAGTCCGCACTGAAGCGGTCTGGCTCGGGCGAATGGGCGAATGGGGAGCGCGCTTGCCGACCGTTCTCGCTGGCGTCCTCGTGGTGGCGCTGACGCTGCTGGCGCTGCCGCGCCTGCTCCCCGCCACTCGCGCTGATGAGTTGACTATTCTGGTTGCCCCTTTCTCTGAGCCAGGCGGCGCGCTCACGCCAACTGGTCGCGCTGCAGCGCAGGACCTGGCGGACGCGCTGGCGACGACGGTCGGACCAGGCGTTGCCGTCCGATGGACCGATACAGCGCCGGTTGACCGGGAGGCGGCGCTGACGCTGCTGCGCGAGACCCGCGCTGACGCGATCATTGTGGGAGAAATTAAGCCCGGCGGGATGCTCGATGCAGAGACGCTGACGCCTGTGATCATCTATGCGCCGGGCGGCATGCAGGCGATCGCCAGCCTTGATGGATATGCCGGTCGTTTCGTTTTTCCAACGGTGTACCCCCTGGCTGCACAGCCGGTCAACGGTCGCGTCGTTCTTCCGCGCCTGGTGCGTGCGCTGGCGGATTATACCAATGGGCAGTACAGCGCCGCAGTCGCAGCATTCGATGATCTGGAGCGCGAACAGCCAGCCTTGCGCCCCGGCTTGCTGCGCACGCTGCGCGCTATGACGTGGTGGGCGCGCGGCAATTATGAGCAGGCGGCGAGCGAATTGCGTCGGGCGATCGCTGCAATGCCCGATGCGCCGCCGTCTGAATTGGCGCGCCTGTATGTTGCGCTCGGCGCAGTGCAGCACGATATGGGCGACCCGGCGGCGCGCGACTCGCTCAATCAGGCGATTGCGCTCCTCCAGGGGGAGGACCTGGGCGAACTGCGCTACAACCTGGCGCTCGAAGAACTGCAATCAGGCGATCCCGCCGCCGCCGCCGTCTCGCTCGAACAGGCGCGGCGATTGTTGCCGCCATCGACGCCGTTGCTCGTGACGCTCGCCGAGGCGTATCGCCTCAGCGGACAACTCGACGCAGCATCCGAGGCGCTCAGTGCCGCTACCCGTCAGATTGGCGTTGATGATCGTTTCGTTCCTTTCGATCTCCGACCGCTGCTGAATGCGCGCCTGCGCGCCAGCGTTCAGAGCGAACGGGCGTTATTGCGAATTGCGCGCCTGCTCAATGCTCGCGGACCACTGCTCTGGGAACTGGAGATCGCGCCGCAGCCCCCGGAAACGGAACGACCCCGTAAAGAAGCGGAGCTGAATCAGGTCCTCAGCGATATTTCGCTGGCGCTTCGTGAGGCTTCCAATCTCAATCAGGAGTGGAGCAAACGAGCGACTGCCGCCGATTCTGAGCAGCGCCCAATCGACGGCAGCATCGCCATGCATCAGGCGCGCCGCGCCGATCTGGCAATCCGCCGTTACCGGTTCTGGCTGGCGGTGGTTGAGGTGGAACTCGCGCGCCTGCGCGGTACGCGGGCGCCTACGGGGCTGGCGGCGATCTGGGCAGGGTTGACGCGCACATGGTCGCCCGCAGTCGATGCGTTGCGTCAGATCGAGACACTGGAAAAGGGTCAGTCGGGCGATGTGGATCTGACCATTCTGCGCGGTCGGGCATTGCTGGCGAACAACCAGGAGAACGATGCACGCACGGCGTTCGAGACGGCGGCGCGACTGGCGCCGGAACGTCCTGATCCGCTGTTCTATCAGGCGGTGCTGGCGTTGCCCCAGAACCGCGAACAGGCGCGTCAACTGCTCGAAGCGGCGTTGCAACGCGACCCGACCTACTTTCCGGCGCGCGTCCGCCTGGCTGAACTGGCGGAGGAAGACCAGCGCTGGCAGGAGGCGCTCACGCAACGGCGCTGGCTCGTTGAACATCATGCTGGCGTCGATGAAGCGCTGGCGCTGGCGCGCACCCTTCGTCTGAGCGGACCAGAAGGATTTGCAGAAGCGGAGCGCATTCTGATGCCGCTGGTGGAGCGCCGCCATGCGGCTGCCGTTATCGAGATGAGCTGGCTGTACCGCGCGGCAGGGCGTCTCGATGCGGCGCGCAGCGTGCTGGAGCGCGGTCAGCAGCATACCGCCCGCAGCGCTCCTGCATATGCCGATATTACGCACGAACTCGGACTGGTGCTGATCGATCTGGGAGAGATTAATCGTGCGGAGCGTCAGTTTGAGGCGGCAATCAATGCCAATCCGCGCCATATCCCCTCTTATCTGATGCTGGCGCGCCTGGAGCGGCTCGCGGGGAATGACCGCGCCGCAGCGCGGCGCTATGCCGCCGCGCTCGATGCTGGCGCCAGCGACCCGGCGGTGCTTGAGCAGATCGGAGCGATGCTGCTCGAACTCCGGGAATATGAGACGGCGATGTCCGCTTATGAGCGTGCTATTGCCAGGCAGCCAGGCAGTGCGACGCTGCGGTATGGCGCAGCGCGGGCATATCTGGGGGTTGGGCGCCTCGACGCTGCCGATGAGTCGGCGCGGCGGGCGCTGGAGCGGCAGCCGATCTATCCCGAAGCGCTGGCGCTGCTGGGAGATATTGCGCTTCAGCGCGGCAACCTGTCGGAAGCCGGACAACAATACCGCGCGGCGCTGCAGCAAAATCCGGCGCTGGCGGCGGCGCATATCGGGCTGGGGCGCGTGGCGGCGGCAGGCGGCGACTGGTCGATTGCCGCCGGACACTTTCTCAACGCTGTCAGGGAGAACCCACAATCGCCGGAGGCGTTTCTCTGGCTCGGCGAGGCGCGCGTGCGCATTGGCGATCTGGAAGGCGCCATTGCCGCCTATCAGCAAGCGCTTCAGTTACGCCCCGATTTTCCAGAAGCGCACTTCGGGCTGGCGCAGGCGCAGTTTGGCAAGGGGCGCGTCGAAGAGGCGTTGCAGCATGTCAATCGTGCGCTGGAGCGGCGACCACGCTATGCTGAGGCGTTCCTGCTGTTGGGAAAAATTTATGAGCGGCAAGGGTATAGCACACGCGCCCTCGAAGCGTACAAACGGGCGATTGATGCCAATCCGCGACTGGCGGAACCGCACTATCGCCGGGCGCTGATCCTGATCCGCGTCGACCGATTGAGCGAGGCGCGCGATGACCTGGAGATCGCCGCGCGCCTGGAACCCAACTTCGCCGAAGCGCATTACTGGCTGGGGCGGGTCTATTTTGCACAGCGCAACTTTCAGGCGGCGGTCAATCGCTTTCGCGAAGCGGTCAACCGGCGCAACGGCAATTATCCCGAAGCGCGGTATTATCAGGGACGTGCGGAAGAACAACTTGGAGATCTGAATGCAGCCATTCGATCGTTCGAGACGGTCGCCAATCAGAGTGATGATGCGCTCTGGGCGGGCGAGGCGCGTGCGGCGCTGGCGCGCTTGAGCGATCGCTAGACGCAAGGAAACAGACAATGACGACACCATCAGCGGCGGGGCTGCTCGAACAGGCAGCGTATCTGTCACCAGTCTGGGCGCGCTACAGCGATATTCTGGTCGAGCGCGGCGAAGGGGTCTATCTCTACGATGTCGAAGGGCGGCGCTACCTGGACTTTACCTGCGGCATTGGCGTGACGAATACCGGTCACTGCCATCCGCGCGTGGTGGAGGCGATCCGCGAGCAGGCTGGTCTGCTCCTGCACGGGCAGGCGAACATCGTCTATCATCGCCCGATGCTGGAACTGGTCGCCGAACTGCGCAGCATCGTTCCGCCCGAACTCAACAGTTTCTTTTTCAGCAACAGCGGGGCGGAGGCGGTCGAAGGGGCGATCAAACTGGCGCGTCAGGCGACGGGACGGAGCGATGTGATCGCCTTCGAGGGCGGGTTCCACGGTCGCACGGCGGGAGCGCTCGCGCTCACCAGCAGCAAGGGGAAGTATCGTCATGCTGTGGCGCCATTGCCGGCTGGCGTGCACTTTGCGCCATATGCGGCGTGTTTCCGCTGCGCGGTTGCGCGCGCCGCTGGCGCTGATCCCGCCGCCATTTCCGCCGCGGCGCCTGAAGACATCGGATGCTGCGGACATCCGCTGCGGCAGATTGAGCATATTCTCCACACGCAAACCACGCCGGAGGACGTGGCGGCTGTGCTGGTCGAGCCGGTTCTTGGCGAGGGCGGCTATATCGTTCCACCGGCGTCTTTCCTCCAGGGATTGCGCCGGATCTGCGACGCCTATGGCATCCTGCTGATCGTCGATGAAGTGCAGAGCGGATTTGGACGCACCGGTCGCTTTTTCGCCATTGAACACTTCGGCGTTGTGCCCGATATTATGACCGTCGCCAAAGGCATTGCATCAGGATTGCCGCTTTCTGGTATTATTGCACGGCGCGCAATCATGGAACGCTGGCAACCAGGGTCCCATGGCGGCACCTATGGCGGCAACGCCGTCGCCTGCGCCGCTGCGGTTGCGACGATCCGGGCGATGCGCGAAGAGCGCATGGTCGAAAACGCAGCGCGCCAGGGTGCGCTGCTCAAAGCGGAATTATTGCGTCTCAAGGCGCAGTTTCCGTCGATTGGCGATGTGCGCGGATTGGGATTGATGATCGGCGTTGAACTGATAACGGCGGATGGCATGCCCGACGCTGCGCTGGCGAAACGTGTCGTTGCTGCGTGTCGCAATCGCGGGTTGCTTTTGCTGACCTGCGGTCCGTACGATAATGTGATTCGTTTCATTCCGCCGTTGATTGTCGAGGAAGACCAGGTTCGCGACGCCGTGCGCATCTTTGAGGAAGCGCTGGCGTCTTAGCAAGGCGCGGAGTTGCGCTCCGCGATCATCTGTCGCTATGCCACACCGTGCGCCGTATCGAGTTGCGTTGCAGGCGCTGCAATCCGACCGACTCCGCCGCGATTATGCGGATCTCGCCTCCGAACCGCAGTATCGGTTGGTTGGCGAGTTCTTCTTTACCGAGCTGTACGGTCCGCGTGACTTTTCTGCACGCGATGCGCAGGCGCGCCGACTGCACCTGCTGGTTCAGAGTTTTCCGGGGGTGGTGATCCGAGATGTTGAGCAGGTGCTCGAACTGCTCGACCTGACGAACCGCCTGGATGATGAGGTCGTTGAGCAACTGATCGCTATGGGGGCGCCGCTCGATTTCGATATGGAGACGTATGAACGCGCTTACCGCCTGGCGGACAATTATGCCGACCGGGTGCGGCAGATCGAGTTAGTGCGCCAGTCGCTCTACAATGTCGCGCGCCTGACGCGCAATCCACTGATGGGCATCGCACTGGATCGCACCAGGGGCCTGGCGGAGATGCTCGGCATGAGCGACATCCACCGGTTCCTGCGCGTTGGATACAAGGCGGTGTTGCCGGTGCGCGACATGCCGCGGTTCATCGAGACGATTGCGGTGCGCGAGATGAACCGTCTCGACCGGATCTACGCCGATCAGTTGAAACAGAAGAAGAAATAGCCGTCATCCGCGCAGCATGCGGATGTCGGCTTCGACCATCATCTCAACAAGCTGTTCGAACGAGACTTCGGGCTTCCACCCCAGTTTCTCGCGCGCGCGGGAGGAGTCGCCGACCAGCAGATCGACTTCGGCTGGTCGGAAGAAGCGCTCGTCCACGACCACATATTTCCGGTAGTCCAGTCCGACATAGCCGAACGCCAGTTCGCAGAACCGCCGCACCGAGTGCGTCTGCCCGGTCGCAACCACGTAGTCGCCGGGTTGGTCCTGCTGGAGCATCAGCCACATGGCGCGCACGTAATCCCCGGCGAAGCCCCAGTCGCGCTGCGCGTCGAGGTTGCCCAGTCGCAGTTCGTTGTCGAGACCGAGGACAATGCGGGCGACGCCATGAGAGATCTTGCGCGTGACAAACTCCAGCCCGCGGCGCGGCGACTCATGGTTGAACAGGATGCCGCTGCTCGCATGCATGCCGTAGCTTTCGCGGTAGTTGACGGTGATCCAGTGCCCGTAGACCTTGGCGACGCCATAGGGCGAACGCGGGTAGAACGGGGTGGTTTCGCGCTGCGGCACTTCGACCACTTTTCCGAACATTTCGGACGAACTGGCCTGGTAGAAGCGGATCTCCGGATCGACGATGCGAATAGCATCGAGCAGGCGCGTCACGCCGAGCGCTGTCACCTCGCCGGTGAACACCGGTTGTGAAAAGGAGGTCTGGACGAAACTCTGCGCCGCTAGATTGTAGACTTCGGTGGGACGGTGCTCGCGCAGCATGTGGATGAGCGAGACCTCATCGAGCAGGTCGCCAGGGGTGAGCGTAATGCGATCCTGAATGTGGCGAATACGCTCGAAATTGACGGTGCTGGAACGCCGGATCATGCCGATGACTTCGTACCCCTGTTCGAGCAGAAACTCCGCCAGGTACGAGCCGTCCTGTCCGGTGATGCCGGTAATGAGCGCGCGCTTTCGCGTCATGAAACTCCTCGTGCGGTATGCTTACCGATTACTGTCTTCGAGTAACCTGAGCGGCTATGATACCACACCTTGAGAGCGAACGCGATGAGGGTGCAGGAGAGTCGGTTCTATGCGCTGCGGGCTAAAGCCCTCGCTGAGGATGGGGAAGCCTCTGCCTCACATTTTTAGCATGCGAGGGGTGTTTGCCGTGTCCTGACGCCTTTTTTCCCCTTATCCCCCCCGGCCCCCTTCTCCCACAAGGGGAGAAGGGGGAGTCACAAGGGTAGCGTTTTTGGGGTGCGAG
>JAUQOW010000141.1 GCA_030550675.1 Chloroflexota bacterium | reverse complement strand
CCGCACCAGCGATACAGCGCGCCGTAGAAGCCATCAATGCCGGGCAACGCAAGTGTCGCGCCGGTCAGCATGCGGCGCAGGCGGCGTCCCCAATCGCCGGTTGCGCTTCTGGCAAGCGCTTCATTGATGGAACGATAGACGCCGATCGGTTGGTCGACCAGCAACCCTTCGCTCTTGAGACCTTCAACCAGTTCGCCTATCGGCAGGATCAGTCCACGCTGACGAAATGCGGCGAGTCCCAGTTCAGAGACCGTGCGCGTGCCGTCCATCGCCCGCCAGACCTCGTGTTGCGCTTCGGTCAGGCGGAGATAATTGCCGCGCGGGCTGCGCACGATGTAGAGCGTCTGATCGCCTTCGCGCACTGGATCGGCAGCCACATCGGGAATGGCATGAGGACGGTACCGCGCCGGGTCAGTGCGCTCACGCAGAATCATCCACAGGGCGCCATCCGCTGATCGGTGAGCGATTCGTCCTTGAAGATGCGAATACGTTCGGATATCCGATGCAGGCGATGATACAACACGTCGCTGCACCGCTGCCCATATGCCGCCGGGGAGCGGGCGCGCAGCGGTTTCGGTTGGACCGGATGCCAGCGTTGTTGCGGAATGCAGCGTCGCCATCGCTACTATTCTAGCACGGCGCACTGCTGACCGGGGGGCGCTGTGCGAGGGCGGGCGGTACGGTTCAACGTTGAATGTTGAACGTTGAAAGTTCAAGCCGGATTGGGGATAGCGGGCGGCGCGCGCCCGCATACCCGTGGGTGCGTTGCAGGCAGCGGTGCGTGCGGGCGTAGGGGTGTGGCAGCGCCACGCCCAAAGGTGGGCGTCCAGGGGTGCGGCGCCTCGTAGGGGCGTGGCGCTGCTGCGCCCAGGGTCGCCAGCGGTATTGCCGCGCCCGGCATCGCCGTGACGCGCGTTGCGTGCAGGCAGGTTGCAGGCGGCGGCATGCGCCCACGCGCCCATGCCACGTTATATTCGCTGACAGGAGGGAGAACAAGGACGCCCTGACATTTTCACTCAGTGCGGCTCACCTTTACTTAACCCGACTGCTTCAATCAGCTGCTTCGTATGCTCGTTTCCGAGACATCGCGATATCGCTGATTTGTGAGATGACATGGTACGTTTGCACGTTACCGTAGTCATCTCGAAGCGCCGCACCCGACTCCTAGCGCAACGGTTTTTTACGACCGCGCGTATTTGCTGGTCTCCCCGAGTAGATCCAAAATCTCTCGTTTCCCTCAGCTTACGACAGCCTTTTGCAGTACTATCGCTTGCCAGGTGCGGGTACGTCGGGTTGTTCAAGTGCGTGCCCTTTGCTGAGTTACTCTGTCAGGGCGGTGAATATAGTATACTCCATGCCAGAGGATTTTACAAGCCCTTAATACGATGCAATTCAATGCAGTTTGCTGTGCAAAAGGCGTGCTAAAAGTAATGGTACAATGTCGGCGTCGCTGGATGGTTTGACCGCATACGAACGCTGCGGTAGACTACAGACGCCATCGATCTCTCAGACCTATCGAGGCGTCCTGCGTGTATGATGAGGCGGTGAGGTTCGCTGATGAGTACGTTGAATGAGAAAACAGCGTTCATAACGGGTGGCGGACGCGGGATCGGGCGGGCGATTGCGTTGACCTTCGCCGGCGCTGGCGCCGCCGTGGCTGTCGCCGGGCGCAATCGGGAGGCGCTTGAAGAGGTGTGTTCAATCATAGAGCAGCGCGGCGGTCGGGCTGTGGCCGTGACGTGCGATGTCGCCGATGCCATGCAGGTCTACACCGCAGTCAGTACGGCGCGCGCCGCGCTTGGTCCGTTTGATATTCTGGTAAACAACGCTGGCATAACCTACAGCGCCAAGCTGACCGATACCGACGACGCGCTCTGGGAACGGGTCATCCAGGTCAATCTCAACGGAGCGTATTATTGTTGCAAGGCGATCGTTCCCGATATGATTGCACGCGGCGGCGGACGGATCATCAATATCGCGTCGATGGCGGCGCTGGTTGGGATGCCGTTCTCAGCCGCCTACAGCGCTGCGAAGCACGGGTTGCTCGGTCTGACGCGCTCGCTGGCGCTTGAACTGCAACGGTACCATATCACCGCGAATGCCATTTGCCCTGCCTGGGTCGAAACTGATATGATGAAAGAGGCGATCAACGCATTGGCGGCGAAGACCGGACGCACGCCGGAGGAGGCGCGTGAAGCGCTGTTGTCGCGCGGCGGTCAGCAACGGGCGATGTCACCGGAGGAAGTCGCCATTACCGCGCTGCGTCTCGCCGGTCCCGACGGCGCCTCCACCAACGGCGAGGCGATTGTGCTGCACTGAAGGATATGCCGGCCTATCTTGTTACAGTTCGCTCGCGCCACGATCCCGCCGATCCCGATCATCTCTTCCTGCTCGACGGCGATCTCGATGACGCTGGAGTGGCGCGGTTAACGAACGATCTGCTCCACGATCCGGTGGTGCAGGAGGCGTCCTGGACGCTGCTCGATGACCTCGCCGATGAGCTGGTCACTGGCACTGATGGGACGCTTGTGGTTGAAGTGGCGTATCGCCCTGGCGTGACCGATAACGAGGCGGAGAGTGTGCGCGTCGGCGCTGCCCGCCTCGGCATCGTCGGTCTTCACACGGTCAAGACGCTGCGCCGCTATCGGGTGATGCAGCCGGGTGATGAGCGCGACCTGTACAATGATCTGATCCAGACGGTGTTGCGCTATCCTGCCGGTTCGGGAGCGGCTGAACGACGCGCCTGGTATGCGCATTTGCTTCAGCCCCCTGCCGATCACGAGCCGTTCGTGGCGCGCGTGCCGATCACGACTGCGTCGGATGATGAACTGCTGCGCATCAGTCAGGAAGGCATTCTGTCGCTCGATCTGCACGAAATGCGCGCAATTCAGGCATACTATCGCAGCGAGGGGCGTGAGCCCACCGATGGCGAACTCGAAACGCTGGCGCAAACCTGGAGTGAGCATTGCAGTCATAAGACCTTCAAGGGGCGCATTCTCTACAAAAATCTCGTCCCGCCAGACGCCCGTGATGCTGCCTTGCCCGCCGGGGTGTATCCGGCGTTGCACCGCCTGATGCGCGACAACGAGATCGATAGTCTCATCCGCACGTTTCTGATGGCAGCCACGCAGCGCGTGCTCGAGCAGCGCAAGGATCGCGATTTTGCCGTGATTTCTGCGTTCGTCGATAACGCGGGCATTGTGGCGTTTGATGATCATTTCGAGATTTCCTTCAAGGTCGAGACGCACAATCATCCCTCGGCGCTCGAACCGTTCGGCGGCGCCAATACTGGCGTCGGCGGGGTGGTGCGCGATGTGCTCGGCGTTTCGGCGCAACCCATCGCCAATACCGATGTGTTGTGCTTTGGTCCGCTCAATCTGCCAGCGTCCGATCTCCGCCCCGGCGTGCTGCATCCGCGACGCATTGCGGCTGGCGTGGTCGCTGGCGTGCGCGACTACGGCAACAAACTCGGCATCCCGACCGTGAACGGCGCGGTGCTCTATGACCGCGGGTATGTGGCGAACCCGCTCGTCTACTGCGGCACCGTCGGTCTTGCGCCGCGCGACACGCATCCGCGCGCAGTTCGTCCCGGCGATGCCATCGTCGTGATTGGCGGACGCACCGGGCGCGACGGCATTCACGGCGCAACGTTCTCGTCGGCGGAGTTGACCCACACGACGGCTGAGGAGGCGGGCAGCGCCGTCCAGATCGGCGACCCGATCACGGAAAAGAAGATGATAGACGTCATTCTTCAGGCGCGCGACCGGCAACTCTACAGTGCGATCACCGATTGCGGCGCCGGAGGGTTGTCGTCGGCGGTCGGCGAGATGGGTGCGGAGTGCGGCGCCGAAGTGGACCTGGCGCGCGTACCGCTGAAGTACGCCGGTTTGCAACCCTGGGAGATCTGGCTCTCTGAAGCACAGGAGCGTATGGTGCTGGCGGCGCCGCCGCAGCGCCTGGCGGACCTGCTGGCGCTCTGCGCCAGCGAAGATGTGGAGGCGACTGTCATTGGACGCTATACCGATACCGGTCGTCTGGTGGTGCGCTACGATGATATGCTGGTCGTCGATCTGGCGATGTCGTTCCTCCACGAAGGACGACCGCAGCGGATTTTGGAGGCGCACTGGCGCGGCGCCGCGTTGCCTGATCGCCGACGTACGGACAGCGACGACCATGCAGGCGCAGATGCGGCTTCCCTGCTGCTGGCGCTGCTGGCGCATCCCAACATTGCCTCCAAAGAGCCAATCG
Source organism: Chloroflexota bacterium (assembly GCA_030550675.1). Lineage (GTDB taxonomy): Bacteria > Chloroflexota > Chloroflexia > Chloroflexales > Roseiflexaceae > Roseiflexus. Next base: position 7,984 of record JAUQOW010000141.1, on the reverse strand, counting down.
TTCGCACCTACGATCACGAGGTTGGCGGGCGCACGGTGGTAAAGCCGCTGATCGGCGAGGGACCTGGCGATGCCGCCGTGTTGCAGCCGCTGCCGTCGTCCATGCGCGGAATTGCCATCGGATGCGGCATCAACCCGCGCTATGGGCGGATCGATCCGTACTGGATGGCGCTGGCGTGCGTCGATGAAGCATTGCGCAATGTAGTCGCCGTCGGCGCTGATCCAACCCATGCCGCCATTCTCGACAACTTCTGCTGGGGCGATCCGCGCCTGCCGGACCGTATGGCAGGTCTGGTGCGCGCCGCTGCGGGATGCTACGATGCAGCCGTCGCATTCGGCGCGCCGTTCATCTCTGGCAAAGACTCGCTTAACAACGAGTACCGCGACGCTGAAGGACGCCGCACGCCGATCCCGCCGACCCTGCTGATTTCGGCGCTGGCGCTGGTTCCAGACATCCGGCGCGCTGTGACGTCGGATCTCAAGGAAGCGGGCAATGCCGTCTATCTGGTCGGCATCACCAAGGCGGAACTGGGTGGCGCCCATCTGTTCGATGTGTTGCCGCCGTCGTCCATTTCGCCAGCCGTAGCTCATGCGCACACGCAATTGCCCAGAGTGGACCTGGAGCGGGCGCCGGGTCTCATGGCGGCGCTGCACCGGGCAATCGCCGCCGGTCTGGTGCGCGCCTGTCACGATCTGAGCGAAGGCGGGCTGGGGGTCGCAGCGGCGGAAATGGCGCTCGCCGGCAACCTGGGGCTGACTCTGGATCTACGGGCTGTGCCGCGCGAACCCGATGTTGACGATGATCTGACGCTGCTGTTCAGCGAGTCGCCGACCCGCTTTCTGGTGGAAGTGCGTCCGGCGGATGCTGCGGCGTTCGAGGCGACGCTGGCGGGATATGCCCACGCACGGATCGGAGTGGTGACCGAACAGGACGTGCAGATCATCGGTCTGACCGGCGCCGCAACGGTTCATCTGACGCTGCCAGCCATTCAAGCGGCGTGGCAAGGCGCAACCGTCGTTTGATGCGGCGATACAGGAGGCAGAGATGCGAAACGGTGATGCGCCTTTTATGGAGGCTGATCAGTTTGCGGCGTATATCGAGCGACGCCTGGGTTTGTACGATGACGTCATCGAGGTGCGTGAGCGCCGGGGGACCGTCCTGATCGTGCGTGTGCAGGGTCGCGATGTCACTGTTAACCTGGACCGCTTCTATCACGCCTATCTCCAGGATCCTGCGCAACTCGACGCTATCGTGCACACGATGGTCAGCGTTCTGACCCGCGAGATTCCGACGCGTGATCAGAGCGATTTTGCATCCCTGCGTGACCGTATCTTCCCGATGCTCAAGCCCATCAATCTGCTGGCGTTCGTGCGTGAACGCAACCTGCCGATGCTTGTCTACCGTCCCTTTCTGGCGGATCTGATCATTACCTATGTGGTGGATGAACCGCAGAGCGTTGCGTATATCAATGAGCGCCACCTGGAACAATGGGGGGTGAGCGAGCGTCAGATTCACGAACTGGCGCTGCGCAATCTGCGACGGCGCACCGACGAGCGCACGCCATACACGATGATTGGCGAGGATGAACAACGGCTCTTTATCTTCAACAGCAACGACGGGTACGATGCCACGCGCCTGCTGCTGACCGATATTCTTGCGGATTGGGCAAAACAGGTGCGCGGTCAACTGGTGATCGGCGTTCCCAATCGTGATTTTTTGATTGCGCTTGGGGACGCCAACCCCGACATTTTGCGCAGTGTGGCGGCGCAGATCCAGATCGACTCGGTCCAGCGCGATCACGGTCTGACCGACCGCCTTTTCACGCTGGTCGGCGGTCAGATCCGCGAGTACGAGATGGCGTGATGGAACTCGGCATCCTATTGTTCACGATTGGCGCGTTCGGCGTTGCGGGGGCGCTTGCCTGGCGTGATCGCCAACCGCACTACCTGATCGCACTGGTCTCCGGGCAAATCGCCACGCTCCTCTCGCCGCTCTGGCAGCGTCTGTACGGGTTCTCCTACGATCTCTCGCTCGCCCCGTTGTTCAGCGTGCTGGACCGTCCGCTTCCAACGACGATTTTTCTGGCGGGATGGACGCTGATGCTGCCGCCGCTGGCGATTTTTTTTCTCTCTCAGCATCGCTGGTGGATCTCCGGCTATTTCACCGGAGCGCTGACATTCGCGCTCTTTACGCTCTACCATACGCTGATCGAGACCATCGGCGTGCGCGCGGGCTGGTGGCAATACGCCGATGGCGGCGCGCTGCCGTTCGACATCAGCGTCAACGTGCTTGCCGGGTTAATGAATGGTCTGGTGTCGCTGGGAGGGCTGGCAGTGCTGCTGATCACGCGCCACTATGCCTGGCCCATGCTCCTGGCGGTCATTCTGCCTGCGCCGCTCCTGATGAGCGCCCTGGTGCATGGATTGCTCGGCGCGCCGCTGTACACTGTCCTGTTGCTCCGTGCTCAATCGTGGGCTGCGGCAATCGGCATGATCGGAACCCTGGGGTTGATCCTCTGGGGGGCGCACATTATCGCCAGCGAATTGGGGCGCCGTCCGGCAGGCGGGCGCACAACAGCGTCGCCGTCGTCGGCGCCGTAGCGACGTAGCAATGCTACGTCGCTACGGCGCCGGCGATGGCGACGGCGGATCATTGGTCGCCCGAAAAGGGAATGTCAATCGCGTTTGCGGCATATGCCCACGCCGTCGCGCACCGGTACGATGACCGATTCGAGTTGCGGGTGAGTCATGATTGCGCGGTTGAATTCCTGAATGCCGCGCACAATCGGCGCTGCGTCATCCTCCAGCACCAGCGCGTTGCACAGGACGTTATCGGCGATCAGCAAACCGCCGGGTCGCAGGCGCGAGACGCAAAGGTCGAGCGCGCGCAGCGACTCGCGTTCGCCCGTCAGATGGCGAAGAATGTCGAGGAAGATCAGGTCGTAGGGACCTTCCGTTCGCTCCAGGGTGCTGAACCATTCCCCTTCAATAATGTTGAAATGATCGCCGTAGCCGGCGTGCGCCACATAGGTGCGCGCCAGAGCGATTCGTTCCGGGTTGCGCTCGATTGCCGTCAGACGACCGCCGTTCGGCGCAATTGCGCGCAACAGCCAGATGGCGGCGTAGCCGGTCGCCACGCCGATCTCCAGCGCCTCACGCGCGCCATGCATCTTCGCCAGCAGGTAGAGCAACTGCCCTTCGACCGGTCCCACCAGGGGCCAGCCATGCTCGCGCGCCTGACGCTCCATTTCCGCCAGCGCCTGCGGTCGCGGCGGCATCAGTTCGACCAGATAATCCTCGATTGCAATGTTCGTGATATCGTCACGCATATTGCGCCCTCCTTGCACGATGGACGTGTTCTGTCATGTCTGTCGATGAGCGCGACAGCGGTCGTCACCATTGCCCACCGCGAGAACGCGCTGCAATGGCAGCGTGAAAATTGTACCATACATGCACAAGGAATTGACAGACGAAGCGCGATTACGGTATCATTGCGAACCGCAACGCATACACGAGGAGCGTGTCTCTGCCGCCATCCGCGGGCGCCCGGCGGATGGCGTGCGTGTTCTCTCGCCCAACGGAGTCTTCATGCATCGCGCCTATCATCGCTGGGATAGTGCAGCGCTCGGCAGACCGATGGAACTGCTGGTGTTCGGTCATGCAGGCGCACCGGTGATCGTTTTTCCGACATCGTGCGGTCGATTCTTTGAGTACGAGGACCGTGGCATGGTTGCCACGCTCGGTCATCACATCGAACAGGGGTGGATTCAGTTGTACTGCGTCGATAGCGTGGATGCGGAAAGCTGGTACTGCGGCTGGATCCATCCGCGCGACCGTTTGCGCCGTCACGATCAATACGAACGCTATATTCTCGATGAAGTGCTGCCGTTCATCCGCCGCCAGAATCCCAATCCGTTCATCATGGTGCACGGTTGTTCGTTCGGCGCAACCCACGCCATGCTCTTCGGTCTGCGCCATCCGACGCGCGTCAGTCGCATTCTGGCGTTCTCCGGCTTGATGGACATTCGCTCATTCATGGACGGCTACTACGACCAGGAGGTGTACTTTCACAACCCGGTCGATTTTATCGGCGGATTGCAGCCGGGTCAGTACGCCGACGACCTGCGTCGGCTCGACATAATCATGGCGATCGGGCGCGATGACGAGCTGGCGCCGAGTAATGCCGCGCTTTCCGAGGCGTTCTGGCGCAAGGGCATCTGGCACGCCATGCGCTGGTGGGATGGCTGGGCGCACGACTGGCCCTACTGGCAGCAGATGATCCGTATTTATATCAACGGCGCGGATTGACGTTCCGCGCGCAGCTTCAAGGAGTGAGGCGTGACCCTGAAAATCGGCATTCTGGTCGGGCGGGAAAATACCTGGCCCCCCGCGTTCATCGAGGAAGTCAACCGGCGCAACGCAGGCGTCACGGCTGAGTTCGTCAAGCTGAGCGGCACCCGTATGGCGGAGGAGCCGCGCTATGCCGTCATCGTTGATCGCATTTCGCACGAGGTGCCGTACTACCGGACGTTTCTGAAAACGGCGGCGATTGGCGGCACGCACGTGATCAACAATCCCTTCTGGTGGAGCGCCGATGAGAAGTTTACCGGCGCCACCATTGCGACGCGCCTCGGCATCGCCCATCCGCGCACGGTTGCGCTGCCGTCGCACTCCTACATTCCCGCCATTCACCCGGTTGAGTCGCTGCGCAACCTGGAGCCGCGCATTCCGTGGGAACAGCATGTTGAATACGTCGGCGGCTTCCCGCTGATCCTGAAGCCGCACGCTGGCGGCGGGTTCAAACAGGTCTACAAAGTGTACGATATGCAGGGGCTGTGGGCGGCGTACAACGAGAGCGGCACCGAGTGCATGATGATGCAGGAGTTCATTCACTGGGATAAATATGTGCGCTGCCTGGTCATCGGGCGGGAACACGTGCTGGTGATGAAGTTCGATGTGAGTGCGCCCTATCCGCACCGCTACTTTGACGAACCGGATTACCTGACGCTGGAAGAGCATGAGCGGGTGGTCCGCGATGCGCTGACCCTCTGCCGCGCGCTTGGCTACGATATGAATACGGTTGAGTTCGCCATTAAGGACGGCGTGCCCTACGCGATTGATTTCACCAATCCGGCGCCGGATATGGATTACTGGTCGCTCAAGGAGAAATTTTTCCGCTGGGCAGTCACGAAAATGGCGGATATGTGCATCGAAAAGGCGCTCTCCGGTCCGGCGACGCTCGATGAGATCCGCTGGAGTCGCCTGCTCAACCCGCGTGACGCTGGAGGCGGGGCAACGAAGGCGAACTAGCGCCATTACCTTGCAAAGACGCTCGCGCGAAGGCGCGAAGGCGCAAAGACTCAGCACGTATACTGGTGACCTGATGGAGAGCGGGGGCGCTTATGCTCGAGCACGCAATCGCCGATTACCACGCGCTGTTGGAGGACGATGGGCTTGCGCGCTACCTGGGAGGCGTTGACCGACGGGCTGCGTGAGCGCAATCTTTTCTTCGGAACCCGACCGCTCGCCACGGTGATGCGCCCGCGTTTTCTGACGCAGCAGCAGTACGAGTTGCTGCAACGCGGGGTCGAGCTGGTCGTTGCGGCGCTGCAACGCCTCGGCGATGCGCTGCTGGCGGATGCGGCGCTACTCCCGCATTGCGCTGACGCCGCAGGAAGAGGCGCTCCTGGCGCGCGATCCCGGCTATCCGCAGCATAGCGCTCATTCGCGCGTGGATACGTTCCTGACCCTCGATGGCGTGTCGCCCCGATTGACGATTATCGCGCCGAGGTGGAAGCGAAGGCGCTCATGCACGAACTCGTCGCCTTTGTCGATGAAGTCGTCGATGAACTCGGCAGCCGCCGCGAAGTCGAAGACCTTCTCAACGTCGCCGACGGCGGATCGAGCGCCGACCGGCAACTGGCGGCGTTCCGCGAAACGAACGACCTGCACGCCGTGGTGGACAACCTGATCGCCGAGACGCTGGAGGGGGTGCCGGTGTATCAGGGATAAGGCGGAGGATGGTGCGAAGGTTGCAGGTTGAAGGTGGGAAGGTTGCCGTTGCTTGGCGACTATCTCCGCGCCTGTCTGCTCACAAATGTAGGTTCTTCGGCGAGCCATTGTACCGAATCGCCCGCTTCAGGCATCAGGACGCCAAAATGCTCCCCTCTCCCGCAGCGCGGGAGAGGGGTTGGGGGTGAGGGCAAAAACGGTCGTCAGGATGCAGAAAACACCCCCCGGTGGTGACAGTCGCCTCGCGCGGGCTTTCCCGCTCCTGCCGCGCCATCCGGGGCTTGGCGACTATCTTCTGCGCCCGCCTGCCGCCCGGGGGTGACGGTCGCCTCTACCGCACCACCATCGACAGATACACCCGCCGCTCTTTCAGAATGTCATACGTCTCCCCGCCGGCGTAGGGCAGACCAGTCAGACTCACGCCTGCCAGATCAGCGATCCCGGCGCTGGCGGGAATGTCGAGGCGCAACGTTCCATTGCCGACGCCAGTGTTCACTGTGACCGTGTACGTCGTTCCGGCGCCGATCACGCTGGCAACCACTGCGCCGTTGATCACGCCGGTGGCAGTCAGGCTGAAATCGCTCGCTTCGACGCCGGTGACCGTTTCCGAGAACGTGACCCGGTAGGCGACCGTCCGGGTTGATCAACTGCGCGGGCGACACCCCTTCAGCGCGGTCGGCGACCAGCGCCGATGCCAGGGTGGTCGGTACGATGATGCCAGCCAGCAGACCCAGGATCGACAGCAGGCGAAACAGGGGACGAATCGCCATTGCCAGGCTCCTTCTAGCGACAACGACAGCAACGATGCTCTCGTTCGCCGGTGCTCGGATGGTCCACTGCTCACGACAGCGCATGACACCAACTGATAGGGAGAAAAGCTCAGACAATCGAGCCTGCACCTGTAGAGCGGCTGGCGTTGGCTGAGCCTGTCGAAGCCAACGCCAATCACGGGACTGTCCAATGTCTAGTTGATCTTCCTATGAGATGGCATCTCGTGGCGCGTCGACCGTTCGCCTGGCCCTCTTTGCTGCACGCAAAAACTCGCCTGGCAGCAAGCGTGCAAGGCGCGTAGGGCGTGAGGATCGTCACTGTCAGGAAATGATACCGGCGTACTGTATCACTGCGCACAGGCGCCGTAAGTGAATGCCTGAAAACGCAGAGTTACGGACTTTCAATCTGGTGCGGGTGGCGGTCGCCTGCTCTAGCGGATCACTGCCCATGCCCGGGTGAAGCCCCTGTGCCGCAACGCAGCCTGGTGCGTGGTCGGGTAATGGTCACCCTTACCGGCTCCAGCGGATCACCGCCGATGCCCAGGTGAGACCTCCGCCGAACGCGGTCAGGAGCGCATAATCGCCTTTGCGCAGCCGCTGCTGTTCGACGGCTTCGACGAGCGCGATAGGGACGCTGGCGGCTGAGGTATTGCCGTAGCGGTCGAGGTTGACGAACACGCGATCCATCGGCACTTCGAGGCGTTTGGCGGTCGCCTCGATAATGCGCAGATTCGCCTGATGGGGGATGACCAGCGCAATGTCGTCGGTGGAAAGCCCGGCAGCCTGAATGGCGTCGAGCGAGGAGGCGGCCATTTCACGCACTGCGTGCTTGAAGATTTCGCGCCCGTTCATGTAGACATACTGGCGTCCCTGTTCGAGCAGTTCCGGCGTGGCGGGGAGGCGCGTCCCGCCAGCATCGACCGCCATAAGGTCTTCCTGCTCGCCGTCGGCGCCGAGCACGCACGACAGGAGGCCCGCCGGTTCGTCGGAGGGCTGGAGCACCACGGCGCCGGCTCCATCGCCGAACAGTACGCACGTATTGCGGTCGTTCCAGTTGATGAAATGGGTGAAAATATCGCAGGCGACGAAGAGCACATTGCGCGCCGCGCCGCTGCGGACCATGCTGGTCGCAACCTGCAAGCCATAGACGAAGCCGCTGCACGCCGCCACCACATCGAAGGCAGCGGCGCGGCGCGCGCCGAC
>JAUQOW010000140.1 GCA_030550675.1 Chloroflexota bacterium | reverse complement strand
GTCACTTTCGGGTGCGTATTCAGGAACGCTGCGACGTGACGCGCAGTTTTCATCTGCGCAGTCATACGCAACTTGAGCGTTTCCAGGCTGCGCAGCAACAACCAGCCGGTGTGCGGTCCCGCCATGGTGCCGAAGATGGTGCGCAGCACTCTGACCTGATCCAGCAGTTCGCGGCTTCCCAGACAGACCCCGGCAATCACATCACTGTGCCCGCCAATGTATTTGGTCGCTGAATAGAGCACCAGGTCGGCGCCGTGCTTGAGCGGTTGCTGCCAGAGCGGTCCCAAAAATGTATTGTCCACCGCCGTCAGAACGCGCCGTGCGCTGCTCAGTCGTCGCGCCAGCGCAGCGTATGCGGCGATGTCCACCAGGGCGTTCGTCGGATTGGCAGGCGTTTCGATGAAAATCAGCGCCAGGCGCTCGGTCAACCCCAGACGGCGCAACTGGAGTTCCGCCTGCTCTGGCGGCGTCCCGGCGCGAAAGCCGACAACGCGGATGCCGAATTGCGGCAGAATGTGCTTGAACAGAAAATAGGCGCCGCCGTACACCGGTTCGCTGTGGAGCAGCACATCGCCAGGACGCAGGAATGTCAACAGCGTGGTTGTGATCGCCGCCATGCCGCTGGCGAAGACTGCCGCCGCTTCAGCTTCGTCCCACAGGGTCAACCGGTCTTCCAGGATTTCGAGATCGGGATTGTTCAGGCGACTGTAGATCAACCCCATCTGCTCGCCTTCGCGGCGTGATCGCAGACCATACGCCAGTTCAAAGAACGCCTTGCCCTCCTCTGCCGACTTGAAAATGAAGGTTGATGTCTGGAAGATCGGGATTTTGGCGGCGCCCTCCGACCATTCCGGGCGATAGCCGTAACTCATCATCAGACTTTCCGGGTGAAGCGGACGACCGTTGAGGTACCCTTCCGGTTTGCGCTCTGCCATCATTGCCTCCTTGCACATCGGCGGAACGCCAATGTTCCGCCACTAGTCACGCGGACCGAAAAACCACTGCATCACGCGCAGTTCGTCGACCGCCAGACGCTGCCGCATGACTTCGGCATAGACGACGCTGCGATCATACGGGACGCTGCGCAGCGATATGACGCCATCCTCAATGACAATATAGTGCGCCTCCTGATCCGGGTCGTCCATCCGGCGGTAGGAGGCGCTGCCGGGGTTGAGCCAGATCTCACGTTCGCCCAGGATCATGATCCCCTGGCGATGGGTATGCCCCAGTATTAACCGATCAATCTTGCAATCAGGGAAGCGCGTGCGGCAGAAGGTGCGATAGGCGTGACGGCTCAGAATAAGTTCGTAATTGCGGTAGAGATGGGTCATCCCATAACGAATGCCGTCGAGTTCGAACGTCACTGCTTCCGGGAGCGACAGTAAAAAATCGGCGTCTTCCGCCGTCAGCCGTCGGGCGTTGTGGTGTCGCCACTGAAGGGCGCTCTCAGCCACATGCCAGAGCGCCGGTTCATAGAAGGTCTCCGCCACCTGACGGTCGTGGTTGCCCTGCACGCAAACAACGTCGTGGGCGCGCATCCAGTCGAGCGTCTCACGCGGATGCGTACCGTAATCGACGAGATCGCCAGCGCAGTAGATGGCGTCCGCATCGCGCTCCCGCGCCCAGATCGCCTCCAGCGCAATGATGTTGCTGTGGATGTCGGAAAGGATCAGCGCTTTCATCATGGTACAGCATACCAGATGTTGGGATTTTGAGTAAATAGTGATCGCGAAAATGTCAGGGAGAGAGCCATCTGGATGGCATTCCATCCGAATGGCGCACCACCGTGCTCCGGGCAGATCAGATCATTGCACTGGCGGATGCGCTGGCGGCAATGAGCGCCTGATAGGCAGATCAACCAGATATTGGACAATCTCGTGATCGGCGTTGGCTTCGACAGGCTCAGCCAACGCCTACTCAGACAAATGGTGCGTATGTGCAGAAGGTGGAAATCGGCGTTGGCTTCGACAGGCTCAGCCAACGCCTACCGCGCTACAGATGCAGGCGTGATTGTCCAGGTTTTAGCAAATTGCTCTATGAGAGATGCCCGTCACCGTCGCCGCCCGCCCATTGCATCCTTCTTCCGCAAACGCTACAATGCCTGCGTGATTATGTGGAAGGAGGCATCATGCAACAACGTCCTTTCTGGCATGTCGGCGTAATAGCGGCTCTGCTCCTGGCGCTTGCCGCCTGTGGCAGCGCTGCCGCACCGCCAGCCGCATCGCCGCCAGCCGCTGCGCTGCCAGTGCAGGGCGCCACCGCCGTCAAACCGCCTGCCGTCTCGCCAACGGCACAGGCGACCGTCTCACCGCAGGCGATCGCGCCGTCGCCGGTTCCGCCGCGCACAGCGGCAGGCGGCGGCGTCGAGGTGATTACCGGCGAATTCGAGTATACCAATGACATTATTACCGTCTACTACGTCGAACACGCCGTCGGGCTGGTCGATCTCTACGGCTTCATCATTCGCGACCAGGAATGGGAACTGCCGGTTGAGAGTCAGGTGCTGGGACCGCTGACGATCGACGCCAGACAGCGGCGCGGTGAGTTTCGCCTGGCGCTTCCGGCGCGTCCGGCGGGAGTGCTGGCGGATGTCGACAATGACGCGCAGCGCGACGCTGGCGTGCAGGTGTTCGTCGTGGCATACTGGCCCAACCTGTACGGCGGTCCCTTTTCCGAAGGAGATGACCGCAGTTTTGGGTGGCCCTCTTACCTGGCTTCAACGGTCAACGACCCGGAGAATAACGATGAAATCACCGGCGGCAAGCTGGTGGTGTGGGCGCCGGACGATGCCCAGCAGTTTCCAACTGATTTCGGTCCTGATGGATTGCTGTTCACCGCAGACGACCCGGTTGGACCGCTCCCCGCCGGGTATTCGGTCATCGATCTCGATAAGCGTCCGTTTGCTATCGAGCGCGACCGCGAAGTGCGGGTGACGTTGTATGAACCGCCGGATGCGGCGATCAAGGACTTCTCTGATCTGTCGTACACCAGGGCGTTCGATGAGATGTTCAAACGGGTGCGCGTCGAGTACGCCTTCAACGGCATTCCGGGCAAAGCGCCGGATTGGGACGCGCTCTACGCTAAGCTGGCGCCGCGCGTCGCCGAAGCGGGGCGTCGGCAGGATCGTCGGGCGTTCTTCGAGGTGATGCTCGATTTCGCAAATGCCTTCCGCGATGGACACGTCGGCGTCAGTTCGCCGTTGTCCGGTTCGCTGTTCCGCGAACGCGCGGGGGGCGGGTACGGATTCGCCATCCGCGAGCTGGACGATGGCCGCGCGCTGGTGGTCTTCGTTACACGCAACGGTCCGGCTGACCGCGCTGGCATACGGGTGGGCGCCGAATTGCTGGCGTTCAATGGCAAGCCGGTCAGGGACGCGATCGCTGAGGTTGAACCGCTAGGTGGACCGTTCTCAACCGACTTTGCGCGCCGGTATCAACAGGCGCGTTACCTGTTGCGCGCGCCGGTCGGAACGGAAGCGCAGGTGACGTTTGCCAATCCGCGCAGCGCGCCGCAGACGGTCACATTGCGCGCTGTTGAGGAGCGCGACAGTTTTTTTGCGACCTCGATTTATGAGGAACGCAATCCGGCGGCGTTGCCGGTCGAGTTCGAGCAACGACCGTCTGGCGTCGGGTACATTCGCATCAACGACAACTATGACGACCTGAACCTGTTGATCCGGCTGTTTGAACGGGCGTTGAAAACATTCGACGATCTGGACGTTCCTGGCATTATCATCGATATGCGGCAAAACAGCGGCGGCGCGCCGCTGGGTCTGGCAGGCTTCCTGACCGATCAGGAAATTGTCATCGGGCAGGATGAGTATTACAGTGAGCGCACCGGCAGGTTTGAGCCGGACGGTCCGGTCGATAAGATCCTGCCGAACCAGAACCAGTACCGCTTCGATAAGATTGTGCTACTGGTGGGTCAGGCGTGCTTCAGCGCATGCGAATACGAGTCGTATGGGTTCAGCAAGGTTCCGGGCGTGATCGTCATTGGTGAAACGCCGACAGCCGGAGTGTACGCTGAAGTATCACGCGGGCAGTATCTGCTGCCGGACGACATCTTCCTTCAGATTCCGACAGGGCGCACGATGCTGCCGGATGGCACGCCGCTGTTGGAGGGCGTAGGGGTTGTGCCGACGATCCGCGTGCCGGTGACCGCCGAAACTGTGCTGTCGAACCGTGATGTCGTGCTGGAACGGGCGGAGCGGGAGATCGTCGGGCGCTGATCTGCACCCATACTGCTTGCTTTGGGAAAGGCGCTGGCTAAGCCTGTCGAAGGCAGCGCCTGCTGCCAGATGGTCGTCGGGCGCTTGTGCTCGCCCCTGGCGGGGCGCTGGCTGAGCCTGTCGAAGCCAGCGCCAGACCGCTGCTTTAGCGCAAATACTCGCTCACCTGGCGCACCCAGTCGGCAGCGCCATACCAGATCAGGAAGAGCGCGACAGTGATGGCGAGCGATGCGCCGGGGCGACCGCGGCGCTGCCACTGCTCCAGCGCCATTCCCGCGCCGATGCATAGCGCCGGATAGACGAAGATCGTCCAGCGCACCGGCTGATCGCTGAACAGGAGCGTTCCCAGGCTCGCCAGCGCGCCGATCCAGCACGCCGCCAGCGCCATGCCCAGAGAGCCGCCGCGTGAGTAGAGAGCGAGCAACGCGCCAACAACGCCAGCCGCCAGCGCGAGCGGCGGCAGCGGAGCGCCGGGGCTGAAAACGAAGCCGATCACCCACCAGTTCAGTTTGTCGAGCAGCGGATCGCCCGGCGGACAGATGATCCCCTGCGCTGCCAGCGTCGCCTGCGCGACACGGCGCTCCTCCGCCACATAGCCGAATGCCGAGTAGAACAGGACGAATGCCGCAACAGCCGCAACGCCAACGGCAGCGGCGGGGCGCCAGACGCTTACGAGGAAAGTGTTCAGAGGGCGAGGGGTGCTTACCGGGCTGCAACGCTCCTGTGCCCTCATCCCCCCTGCCCCCGTCTCCCACGCCGTGGGAGACGGGGGGGGCTGGATATTCGGAATCAGGCGCAGCAGAAGCCAGATGGCAAGCGCTGCACCGGTCGAGAGCGCAACGCCGCCATGACTGAGCAGGATGAGCAGGACCAGAGCAGCGCCGGAGAGCGTCGTCTTCCACGATCGGTCGCGCGGCGCCAGCGTCATCCAGAGGATCAGCGGCGCCACCAGCGCCTGCGCCAGCAGGTTCGCCATCTCGCCAACGGAATAAGAGCGCAGGATAGGCGGCGCGAGGGCATAGATCGCCCCTGCGTAGAGGGCTGCCGTTGTTCCCGCGCCTGCGCGCCGGATCAGCAGCCACAGGAAGGCGACCGTCAGGCTTTCCAGCAGCGCCGTGCCCGCCTGCACCAGCAACGTCAGCGCCGCACGATCGGCGCCGGTCAACAGGACGACCGGCAGCAGCGCCAGGTACCCGCCCGGCGGGTATGGCTGCGGTCCAGCGCCGGCGCGGCAGGGGAGTCCTTCAGTGAACAGGATCGTGCCACGCGCTACATCTGCCAGGTTGTTGACGTGCAGCCCCAGATCGCTGGTCAGTGCATAAGGGTGAAGCATTCCCACTACGCGAATGAACCATGCAACCGCCGTCAATCCGGCGGCGGTTGCGGCATCCTCGGTCGGTCGCACAGCACGCAGCGCCGCCTCGACAAAAGGGGTCAGCGCATACGCTGCCCACATCCACACCGCGACAGTTGGCGCGAACACGGTCGCGTCCATACGACGCGCTGCGATCATCCAGGCTGCGAGCAGCGCCACGGTCGCCGCCACTGCCACAGGAGCATACACTGCGCGACGAAAGGGCGCACACGTGCGTCGTGCCAGCGCATACGCGCCTGCCAGCGCCGCTGTCATCCAGGCGAGCATTGTCCATGCCGGACGATAGGGCGCCGGTTGCGCGGGAGTCGCCACGATCCGAAAAACTGGCAAGCCCAGGGTTCGGGGGTCCGAGGACGCGATCAGGCGCGGGGTCTCAAACGTCAGGCGCAGATCGCCAATCGCGTCGGTGGGCGCGAGAATGGCATACGTCCGCCGCCGTGCGTCGATCTGAAGCGCGATCTGTGATCCGTCGGCAGCGCGCCAGACGCTGCGAACCGCGCTGCCATCGGGTCTGCCGCTGGCAGTGGTGACGCGCAGCAGCCAGAGGTCGCCGCCAGCGCCGGGGAACACCACCGAGGACACATCGCGCGTCCAGCGGTATGGCGGAGCGCCTGCGGCGTACCACGGGCGATCCGGCAGGTCTGCCGGTTCGGAGTCGTTGAAATTGATGAGGAAAGGGGTATCGAAACCGCGCTGGCGCGTCTCGCGGTCGCCGCCAATGTCGAGGCGCAGCGTCGGCGCCGTCTGATATGCCAGCGTCCAAAGCGCCAGCGCGACTGCGAAGGAAACCCACCACTGCGGCACGCGCACCGCCGCCGCAATCCAGCGCAGTTCAGCGGCGATCCAGCGAAGCGGCGCCGCGCCCTGGAGCAATGAATAGAAAGAACGTGCACTCAAGGTCGGACGCCGAACGGGAGAACGTTGAACATTCCGCGTTCGGCGTTCAACGTTCTACGCATTCACATCAAAGACAACCCGTCCGCGCACCTGACCGGCGACGATCTCTTCGCAGAGTTCTTTCACCCGGCTGAGCGGTTCAACGCGGGTTATCCGGTCGAGCACTTCGGCGGGAAGCTCGCGCGCCAGGTTATCCCACGCCGCGCGACGGCGCTCCGTCGGGCACATGACCGAGTCGATGCCGATCAGACGCACGCCGCGCAGGATAAACGGAAACACGGTTGTGGTCAAATTGGCGCCGCCGGCATTGCCGCATGCCGCGACCGCGCCGCCAGCTGCTGTTGCGGCGAGGACGCGCGCCAGCACATCGCCGCCGACGGTATCGACTGCGCCTGCCCAGCGTTCCGATTCGAGCGGACGGCCCGGCGCCGCCAGCTCGGATCGCGGTACGATGGTGGCGGCGCCGAGCTCGCGCAGATAGTCGTGAGTGTCGGCGCGCCCGGTGGATGCCGCGACGCGGTAGCCGCGTCGCGCCAGCAGAGCAGTGGCGATGCTGCCGACCCCGCCAGTCGCGCCGGTCACCAGCACTTCGCGGTCGCCAGGCTTGACGCCCGCCTCTTCAAGCGCCATCACCGCCAGCATCGCCGTGAACCCGGCAGTGCCGATAGCCATCGAGTGGAACAGGGTCATTCCTGCGGGCAGAGGGACAAGCCACTCGGCTTTGACGCGCGCGCGCTGCGCATACCCGCCCCAGTGTCGCTCACCGATGCCCCAGCCGGTCAGCACGACCGGATCGCCGGGATGATAGTCCGGACTCGTGGTTTCGATCACGGTCCCTGCCAGATCGATGCCGGGGACCATCGGGAAGAAGCGCGAAATCTTCCCCTTGCCAGTGACGTTCAGACCGTCCTTGTAGTTGAGACAGGAGTAGACCACCTGCACCAGCGTGTCGCCCTGCGGCAGATCGTCGTTCGTGAGTTGGCGAAATTCAGCGTGGATTGCGCCATTTTCCTGCGTCAGCACCAGCGCTCTGAATGTGTCCTGGGTCATTGTCTCCTCCTTTCAGGCATCAGGAGCATTCCTGGCGTCTATGCAGACGGATTTCGTGAGGGCTGATCTGATAGAAAGATCAATCTAAACCTGGACAAACACATCTGTACCTGTGGAGCGGTCGGTGTTGGCTGAGCCTGTCGAAGCCAACGCCAATCACGAGATTGTCCAACGTCCGGTTGATCTTCCTATGAGACTTGACCTAACAGTGACGGTCTCCCGTCACCGTTTCTCCGGCAGGAGCGTGTAATCGGGGAAGTTGCCGTACAACCGCTCGCCAGGAGGGCCGACGGTGACCGCCTGCACCAGATATTTGCCGCCGACGAAACACCCTTTCCAGCTTTGACCAATGCCGCCAAACGCTTCGTCGCGGTCGCCGCGCGAGCGGATGGCATTAATGCCGACCTTGAAGGCTCGCACTTCGGAGGCGATCTGCTGCGCCAGACGCTCGTTGTCGCAGGCGACCGATGCGACGAGACATCCGTTGGAGATGTTCATTTCGGTGATCAGTTCTTCGACGCTGTCCACCACCACAATTGTATCGACCGGACCGAACGGCTCATTGTGATAGAGCCGCGCACTGCGGGGAACGTTGAGCAGCGAGACCGGCGCCATATACGCGGAAATATCCTGATTGGGCAGGAAATCTTCATCACGCAGCGCTCCCTGATACAGGCTGATCGCGCCGCCGCCGAGCGCCTCGCTGATCAACACCTGCAATTCATCAACTTTACGACTGTTGATCAGCGGTCCAAAATCGAGGACAGGCAGCGGCGCCTCCGGGTGATCGACCAGCGTCGGGTTGCCGATCCGCAGCGATTTGAGCACTGGCAGGTACATGTCGAGGAATTGCGGGAAGAGTTGACGCTGCACAACGAAGCGCACATAGGCGGTGCAGCGCTGTTTGCCGTAATCGAAGCCGCGCCGCAATTGTTTCGCCAGCATATCCCACTGGCTGAACTGCCAGATGCCATAGGCGTTGATGCCTTCCATTTCGAGCATATAGCGTTTCTCGCGGTCGTACAGGCTGGCGGCGATGTCGCGTCCGTTGGTTTTACCGCCGACGAACGCCAGGCACGCCACCTCCGGTCCGCGCACAAGCGCCTCGGAGAGCCTGCCGCCGGAGCCGCTCACCAGTGAGACCGGCAACCCGCAGCGCCGCGCCAGCGCCATCGACACCGTCAGCGCAAACAATCCGCCATCGCTGGGAGTTTTGGCGATGATCGGGTTGCCTGCCAGCGTCTGCACCAGGACGGCGTGAACGAGCACCGACAACGGATAGTTCCACGAGGCGATGTTCGAGATCAGTCCGAGCGGCTTGCGCCCCTCCATCATTGCCGGAATCTGCTCAACGTACCACTCGACGCCGCTGATGCAACGATCCACATCGGTCATCGCCTGCGCGTAGGGTTTTCCAATCTCCCACATCAGCAATCGACCGATAAGTTCACGGTGCTGGCGCAGCAGGCGAACGCAGGCATCAACACGCTGCTGGCGTTCGGAGAGGTCGGTCATGGACCACGCGCCGAACTCAGCCGCTGCCGCAGCGACCGCATGACGCGCCGTATCCAGGTCAATCATCGGGTAAGCGCCGAGGATCGTTCCATCGACAGGCGACAGAAATGGCTTGGGATGCCCCGGAAAGCCCCACTCGCCGTGGATAAGGTTGAGCGGATTGCCGTCCTCATCGAACGCTTCAGGAGCCAGCGCCTTCGCCTGTTCCAGCAGGCGGGGCCACTCCAGTCCGGGTGCAACAATCTTGTGCTTCATAGAACCCTTCAGAATGACATTCGAGGGCGCAGGTTCCTGCGCCCCCGGCGTTGCTGCGCAGTTTTTGCAAACAGCAGTCTATTCCAGTTTACTCTCCTTGATCCGCTGGACCAGATCGGGTACGTAGCGCGTTGAGATCCGTCCTTCGCGAAACGGCGGATCTTCGAGCATTGCCAACGTGAACGGGATCGTGGTATAGATGCCGGTGATGACGAACTCGCGCAGTGCGCGTTCAAGACGGGCGAGCGCCTCTTCGCGATCCGCGCCCCAGACGATCAACTTCGCCAGGAGCGAGTCGTAGTACCCCGGCGGCGAGTACCCGGCATAGAGATGTGAATCGACACGCACCCCCGGTCCGCCTGGAGGCAGATAATACTCGATCTCGCCGCTCGACGGCATGAAATCGCGGTCCGGGTCTTCGGCGTTGATCCGCGCCTCGATAGCGTGCCCGCGCATCACCACGTCCGACTGCTGGATCGTCAGCGGTTCGCCAGCCGCAATGCGCAACTGCCATTTGACCAGGTCAATCCCGGTGACCATCTCGGTGACCGGGTGCTCAACCTGGATGCGGGTGTTCATCTCAATAAAGTAGAAGTTGCCCTCGGGATCGAGCAGGAACTCCATCGTGCCCGCATTGACGTAGTTGATGGCGCGAACGCCCTTGAGCGCCGCTTCGCCCATGCGGGCGCGCAGATCGGGATCGACGGCTGGCGACGGCGCCTCTTCGACGATCTTCTGATGGCGGCGCTGCGACGAGCAATCGCGTTCGCCGAGGTGGATGGCGTGACCATACTGGTCTGCCAGCACCTGGATTTCGACGTGGCGCACCTGCGGCAGGTATTTCTCCATAAGCAGCGCGCCATTGCCAAAGGCCGCCTCGGCTTCGGCCTTCGAGGTGGGATACGCCTTGATCAGTTCGGTCTCGTTCTGGGCAACGCGCATACCGCGCCCGCCGCCGCCGCCGGACGGCTTGAGGAGCACCGGGTAGCCAATCTGACGCGCGACATCGACCGCCTCTTCCAGATTGCGCAACTCACCGCGCGAACCCGGCACGGTAGGCACTCCGGCATCGCGCATGGTCTTCCTGCCCAGCGCCTTGTCGCCCATCATCCGGATGGCTTTCGCGTCGGGACCGATAAATTTCAGTTTGTACTCGGCGCAGATCTCGGCAAAGTACGGATTTTCCGAAAGGAAGCCGTAGCCGGGGTGAATGGCTTCACATCCGGTCATTAGCGCCGCGCTGATCAGCGCCGAGGGATTGAGATATGATTTGGCTGACGCCGCTGGACCAATACAGACGGCCTCATCCGCCAGGCGCACTGCCAGCGAGTATTTATCGGCTTCGCTGTACGCCACGACCGCTCGCACGCCAAGTTCGTGACAGGCGCGGACGATGCGGACTGCAACTTCGCCACGATTGGCGATGAGCACTTTCTTGAACATGACTGCTGTCAGCGAATAGAGAAGCGAATAAACAAATGAATGAACGTGCGATTATGGCAGGGAAGAGGAGGCGGTCGCCTGCCTTATACCATCATATGGAACGTGAAATGTTTACTCGACCGCGATTGGGCGCGCCAGCGGCGCGCCCCTACGTCCGCCCTGCCCGCTGTCCCGCATTCGAATAGGGGACATTTATCCGACCGTGTCTGGGCGCGCCACGGGCGCGCCCAAACGCCGCCCTGTCTGTGACAAACGATTATACCCGATGTTCCTGATTCTGGAGCATCTCAGACCACGCCTCGTACAGTTCGTCCTTGTCTTTGAGACCGGGGCGCGGCAGGGCGTGATTGACGACGTATGTCGCGCCCTGATGGCGGTTCTCCCACATCGCCTGGTGCGCCTGTGGGAGTTCGTGCCACTGCACGAGCGTCGGTTCGGTGATGCTGAGCAGACCAGCGCTGATCTCGTCGTTCAGGCGCACAATCTCGTAGGCGTTCGAGAGGTGCGTGCCCCAGATATTCGCCGTCGGCATATAGATCCGGCGCTGACGCATCCAGACCTGCGGGGCGAAGAACGAGTAGCGTCGCCCGTCCATGTTCTCGAAGTAGACGACGCGCCCCGTGAACGGCTTGATCAGCATGACGCTCACTGCCAGCGTGTCGTGCCCGGCGCGCTCGATGATCAGATCGGGATACCCGCGCGGGTTGTCATTGCTGCGCAGGAATTGCCCGACTGCCGTGCCCAGCGGCTTGAACGTCAGATCGTTGAAGCGCCGCACCGCCGCCTTGAAGCCGTTGATGTCGCTCCTTGCGTCGGGCAACGGCGGCATGGTTTCGGGCCACTCGAACTCGTCGCCGTAGCGGCGCTGCAACTCTTCCAGGCTCACGACGCCCTTGAGCGATGCGCCAAAGCCGAGGCTCAGCACGAATTCGCGCTGCGCGTCGGTGTAGGTCACCACTACGATGCGGGCGCCCATCGCACGCGCCGACTCAATTGCCTCCAGGCCAACCTGATCGACGAGGGTTGCACGGCGCTCCAGGGCATCCGGCGCAACACCCGACTCATACCCCTCATCGCCCAGGTACGACCGGTCATCGACGCCATAGTAGATCATCACGGCTTCACCGGCGCGCAACCCTGCCCGACGCAGCATCTCCACCGGATCGGCGGCGCCCGGCTTGCCAAGGAAGGTGAAGTGGTAGCCGCTCGATGCGCCATAGAATGTCAGGGTTGGGATGTGACCATCGTGCGGCTCGCCAAGCAACTGGAAGCTGCGCGGGAATGCCGTTTCACCAGCGTGCGAGACGACATAGTCCGCCAGGTGACCGCCGTTCTGCGCCCGATAATCGTCAAGCAGCGGACGACCGGCGGCTTCCCACTCCGCCCACTTCGCAGGATCTTCCGGTACGCGAGTGAAGATACCGGCATAGCGCGGATCGCGGCGGTTGATCACGCCAATCGCGCCAGCGGCGCGGACGACGGCAGCACGCTCCTGCGAACTGACCATACC
>JAUQOW010000419.1 GCA_030550675.1 Chloroflexota bacterium | reverse complement strand
GAACGCCCATGGCTGACGCTTCCATCGCCGCGCGCGGAAATCCTTCACGGTACGACGGCAGCGCAAACACGTCCATCAGAGCATACATTTCAGGCATATCCTGGCGAACGCCAGCAAACACGCACGTTGTCGTTCCTGCTGCCGCCTGAATAGCCTCGGGAGTGAGCGCATCGACTTTTTCCCGGTCGACGCCGCCGACGATCAGGAGCGTGACCGGACCAACGCGGGACTGAACCTGCTGAACAGCGCGCGCCAGCTCAATCACCCCTTTCGCAGCAACCAGACGACCAACGAAGCCCACAACCGGCGTGTCCGGCGGCACTCCAAGAGCGCGCCGCAGGTGCGCCAGGCGCTGCGGATCGATCCGACCTGGATCAAAACGCCGGATGTCGATGCCATTGCCAAGCCACTGAATCCGTTCGGGCGAGCAGATGCCCAGACGAAGCGCGGTTTCGAGGTCTTCGCTGCTCTGCGACAGAATAAGATCAGAGCAACGCGCCGCAATGCGTTCCATCGTGATGTAAAAGCGTTGCTGCGCTGGCGGCATGTGTTCGTGGAAATAAAATCCGTGGATGGTATTGATCACCGCTGGCGTTCCCGCCATGCGCGCCGCCAGTTGTCCCAGCAAGCCCGGTTTGGGCGTATGGGTGTGTACAATCGTGAAGCGTTCACGACGAAACACGCGGTACAGGCGCAGCAGCGCGCGCATATCGGCGAGCGGCGTCAGCCGCCGCGTGAGCGGAACTGCAATATGGCGAATGCCATGCGCTTCGAGCGCAGGCACGTCCGGTCCCGGAGCGGAAATCCCCGTGACCTGATACCCGGCGTCGGCGATGCTGCGCATTTGATTGAGCAGCAGATAGCGCAGCGATTGGTCGATGGTTGTCACATGCGCAACTCGCACGGTCATTGAACGTCCCTCCTATGCGCTCTCTCCCACTCGCAGCAGAATGTCCGCAAGGCGCGGGGCAACCGATTGGATCGAATACGACTGCACCACCGTTGCGCGTCCCGCCATGCCCAGCCGCTCGCGCAGCGTCGGGTCGTCGAGCAACCGCGCCAGAGCGCCGCGCCATGCAGTCGGGTTGTCCGCCAGCAAGCCGTTGACGTTGTGCACAATCAACCGGCGCGCCATGCCGACCGGCGAGCACACTGCTGGAACGCCGACCGCCATATACTGCACAGCCTTGACGCCGCTTTTGCCGCGAGTCCATTCATCGTCCGGCAACGGCATCACGCCAATGTCGAACTCATGGAGATGCTGCACTTCGGTTGCCAGGCGCCAGGTGCGGTTGACGACCGGAAGGTGCGCGCTGACGTAGGGAACCGAACTGATAACGTGCAGTTCAAGCGGATAATGCTGCGCCAGTTCGCCGAAGACCGGCTCCAGCGATTGCAGGTAGGGAAAGCCGTTTGGCGTGCCAATCCAGCCGATGACCAGTCGCTCTGAGGCGCGGGGGGCGCGGTAATCCTTCGGCGGGTAACGGGTGATGTCTACGCCGCTGTTCACCACCGATACGCGCGGGTTCAGGCGGCGCATGTACGCCGCCAGATGTTCATTCCAGACGATCACATGCGTGGCGCGGCGCACAATGCGCTCGATCTTGCCGCGACACAACCAGCGCACGAGCGGGAAGGGGTGGCGTTGGTAGTAAGCATGGGTCGCGTCATCAAACAGGACGACGTACTTCACGCCGCGCCGCCGCAGCCATGCCTCGAAGCCGTCCGGCAGATAGGGGAACAGTTCTTTCTCAAATACCACCAGATCGTAGCGGTGCGCGTTCAGCAGAACTCGCAATCGCTGCGCAACACGACGGGCAAAGTACAGCCCGTGGCGCGCAATGTCGCCAAACCCTGTCGGACGGTCGAGGATGCCGAACTCGAAGTATTGGTCGTCGAACAATGGCTCGACAGTGCAGACGATGCCAGCCTGCGCATACGCGGGAAGGTACTGGTGCACCATGTAGCGGCTGCTGCCGCCGCGCTGACTGTAGCGGGTGAGAAAGAGCACGTTCATGGTTCTTCACCTGGCAAGCATGGAACCGTACAGCAATGCTGCAACGCGCCAGTACTGCGCGGCGTACTCCCATTGCCGCCGATGACCCGCCAGCCCCGCGCGCGCGGTTGCCAGCAACGCGCGCGCCAGCGCCGCCGGCGCAATCACCGCGCAGAGCGCCCCGGTCGTCAGCGGTCCGTAATGTTTGCGGAAGAACGACACCAGACTGGCGTACCGCTGCGTGATGCGCGCATCGAGGTTTTGCAGCGAACTCTGTCCGCCGTAGTGAGTAATCTGCGGCGCTGGCGTGAAACGGATCCGCCAGCCCGCCTGCCGCATGCGCCAGCAGAGGTCCACTTCCTCGAAGTACATAAAGAAGCGCTCATCGAGCGGACCGACGTCACGCCAGGCTTCACGGCGCACCAGCAGGCATGCGCCCGACGGTTGATCGACATCGCGCGCCTCATCGTGCGCCCACCAGGTCATCTTGAAGCGCGCCAGCGAGCGATTGCGCGGCGCGATCCGGCTGACGCCCCAGCAGTCGAGCGCAATGTTGAGCAGCGTCGGAAACTGACTGCACGATGGTTGCAGGCTGCCATCGGCATTCACCAACCGCGGACCAAGCATGCCG
>JAUQOW010000418.1 GCA_030550675.1 Chloroflexota bacterium | reverse complement strand
ATGGGCAGACTCAAAAGGATCGCCCAATGGTGCGCTGGACGGCTGATGAAGAGTTGACGGAGCTGCTGCAACGGTACTATAGCGGCGAAGGCGGATTGTGGACCGCGATCCGCGAACGTGTTACCGCGGAACTCCGGCGGCGCGGCATTGCGGGTGCGCGGCACATCCGCTTCCTTCGGCACGAGCACGGATATGAAGTGATCATTGAGGACGCAAGCGGCTACGAACCAGAGTAACCTTGTCAGCACCCTAAACCCGTGCTATAGTCAAAAACGTCTCCGCAGCGCCAATGACTGGAATGCGGCATCGCCAGCAGTCGTCGGCTGCTGGCGTGTTCTTCTCCGCGCCGCCAGAGAAAGGATTCGCTATGACTGCCACGCCAACGCGCAGCATCATCCTCCGCACGACAATTCCGGGACCGCGTTCGCGCGAACTGCTGGCGCGGCGCGCAGCGGCTGTGCCAAATGGTCTCTACAAAGCGCATCAGATCGCCGTCGAAAGCGCATCAGGCGCGCTGGTGACCGATGTGGACGGCAACACATTCATCGATTTCGTCGGCGGAATCGGCGTCCTGAACGCCGGTCACTGTCCGCCGTCAGTGGTGGCTGCTATCCAGGATCAGGCGGCGAAACTGATCCACTTCTCGGCGCTGGTTGGGACGTATGAGCCGTACATTGCGCTCTGCGAACGTCTCAATGCAATTGCGCCAATCAGCGGTCCCTGTAAAACGATACTGTCGAACAGCGGCGCTGAAGGGGTCGAGAACGCCATCAAGATTGCCCGCGCCGCGACCGGTCGCCAGGCGATTATCGCATTTGAAGGGGCGTACCACGGGCGCACGCTGCTGACCCTCACCCTCACCAGCAAGTATTCGTTCAAGAAGACGTTCGGACCGTTCGCTCCCGAAGTGTACCGCGCGCCGTTCCCCGCCGCCTATCGGATGGGGGTGAGCGAGGACGAGGCGGTTGAGCGCTGCTGGGAAGCGTTTGAGCGCATGCTGGTGGCGCATGTGGGTCCAGAGGCGATTGCGGCGATCATTATCGAGCCGGTTCAGGGCGAAGGCGGGTTCATTCCGACGCCGCGCGAGTTCATGCGGCGCCTGCGCGATTTCTGCACCCGCAATGGCAGCATTCTGATTGCCGATGAGGTGCAGTGCGGCTTCGGGCGCACCGGAACGCTGTTCGCTATGGAACAGATGGGGGTCGAGCCGGATATTCTGGTCAGCGCCAAGTCGATCGCCGCCGGGATGCCGCTTGCAGCAACCACCGGGCGCGCAGCGATCATGGACAAGGCGCACATTGGCGGCATTGGCGGCACCTACAGCGGCAACCCGCTGGCGTGCGTCGCTGCGCTCGAGGTGTTGAAGATGTTCGACGACGGCGAACTGCTGCGTCGGGCGCATCAGATCGGCGCCATTGTGCGCGAGCGCGGCGCGACCTGGCTGCGCGACATTCCGCTGGTCGGTGATGTGCGCGGGTTGGGCGCAATGCTGGCGATTGAACTGGTCAAAGACCGCGCCACCCGCGAACCAGCGCCCGATGAAGTGCTGGAGGTGGTGCAGTATTGCGCCGAACATGGGGTGCTGACCATGCGCGCCGGTCTGTACGCCAACTGCATCCGCCTGCTTATGCCGCTGGTCATTACCGATGATCAGTTGCACGAAGGTCTTGACGTGCTGGACGAGGCGCTGCGCGTGGTTGGGCGACGGAAAGGAGGAGGGCATGGCTGAGGTGATAACGGCGCCCGCCGTTATTGAATACCCGGAAAGTGATGGCAAACCCGTGGGTGAGACCGATGTCCATCGCCGTGAAATCCTGCACATTGTCGAAACGCTGGATCGGCATTTTCGTAACGTGCCGGATATCTACGTGAGCGGCAACCTGATGTTCTACTATGAGGAAGGCAACCCCTCGGCAGTCGTGTCACCAGACGTATTCGTGGTCAAGGGGGTGCGCAAAGGGCTGCGCCGCACCTATAAACTGTGGGAAGAAGGCGTCGCTCCCTGCGTCGTTATCGAGATGACCTCTCGCTCGACTCGTCTGGAAGATAAGGGCAATAAACGCGCCCTGTACGCGATGCTCGGCGTACGCGAGTACTTCCTGTTCGATCCGCTGGGTGAGTATCTGAAACCGCCGCTGCAGGGGTTTACCCTGGTTGATGGCGAGTATGCGGCGCTGCCGTTTGAGGCTGACGGCGGCATTATCAGCCGCGAGTTGGGGCTGAAACTGTACCGTGACGATACGATGCTGCGCCTGATCGACCTGGCGACAGGGCAGGAAGTCGTGCGCACCGAGCACCTGAGCGTTGCGCTACAGGATGCGCTTGCCAGAGCGCAACAGGCGCAGGAACAGGCGCGCCTCGCCGAAGAACAGGCGCGTCGCGCCGAAGAACAGGCGCGCCTCGCCGAAGAACAGGCGCGCCGTGAGGCGGAAGCGCGGCGCGCTGCTGAAGCGGAACTCGAACGGCTTCGCGCCGAGTTGCAACGGTTACGCAGTGAGGACGTATGAACGAGATCGTAATTGTCAATACGCGCCCCGAGCATATTGACCAACTGGTGCAGCATCAGCGCATCTGTTTCCCGACGCTCGCCGATCACGAACTGATGCGACGCGAGCATTTCGAGTCGCAGTTGCGCATTTTTCCTGAAG
>JAUQOW010000012.1 GCA_030550675.1 Chloroflexota bacterium | reverse complement strand
GCTGCGCTTGGCAATCCGCAGCACGCGATGCCGTCGGTGATCGTCGCCGGAACGAAGGGCAAGGGTTCGACGGCGGCGTTTCTGGAGGCGATGGCGCGCGCCGCCGGATTGCGCACCGGTCTGTGGACATCGCCGCATCTGCACACCTACCGCGAACGCATTCAGGTGAACCGCCAACCGATGACCCGCGACGAACTGGTGCGCGCCGTCGAGTCGATCCAGCCGATTGTCGAAGCAATGGCAAGCGGACCTGTCGGCGCGCCGGTGACGTTTGCGATTGGTTTCGCGCTGGCGCTGCGCTACTTCGCCGAGCGCACCGTTGATCTGGCGATCCTGGAAGTCGGCGTTGGCGGTCGATTCGACAGCGCGGCGGTTGTCACGCCGATCCTCAGCGTCATTACGCCGATCAGTTATGACCATATGGACCTGCTCGGCGATACGCTGACTCAAATTGCCTGGGAAAAGGCGGGCATTATGAAGCCTGGCGTCCCCGCAATCAGCGCACCGCAGCATCCAGAGGCGCTCAGCGCGCTGATCCGCTGCGCTGCGGAGATCGGCGCACCGCTCTATGTAGTGCGCGCCGCAGACTCTACTGTTCCGGCTGAGCCGTTTCAACCCGGCGCGTGGCGCATTCCGGTCGAGCACTATCTGGAGATCGAACCGCAGCAGCGTTTCCAACGCGACATTGCGCCGTCGCTTCCCGGAACCTTCCAGATCGTGAATGCGCGCCTGGCGACCGGCGCGGCGCTGCTCCTGCGCGACGCCGGGCTGCCGATGACCGACGCGGCGATTGCGGCTGGTCTGGCGGGCGCGCGCTGGCCCGGACGGATGGAAATCATCGACGGGGCGCCGCCAATTGTGCTCGACGGCGCGCACAACGGCGAGTCGATCCAGCAGTTGGTTGCGTCGCTCAACCGCATGTTCCCCGACAGGAGGCGCGTGATCGTGTTTGGCGCCTCGCGCGACAAGGACCTGGCGCGGATGATCCCGGCGCTGGCGCCAGCGATCGATGCGCTGGTGCTGACCGCCTCGCGCCATCCACGCGCGCTGGTGGCGCTCCATGAGTTGCGCCAGCAGTTCGCGCCGCTGGTGCGCAGCGACGCGCCAATCGACATCGTGATCGATCCGGCGGAGGCGCTGGCGCACGCTCACGCCCTTGCCGCGCCCGACGACCTGATCTGCGTCACCGGGTCGCTCTTCGTCGTCGCTGCCGCGCGCGAGGCGCTCGGCCTCGCCGGGGAGCGCGACTGAAGCGGTTGACCCGCCCGTGAAAATGCGTATAATTGCCACTTAACCTTCTACGTATTCCCTGGAAAGGCGGGTTATCCTCATTGTGCAACATTTCCGCCCCGCAAGCATCTGATGCGCGCTGCACACCAGCAGGCGCTCTTCCTGTCCAACGACTGTCGAGGAGGACATCATGCGAGCATACGGACCGGAACACATCCATACCATCGGTCTCTTCGGCCATGGCGGCTGCGGGAAAACGACGCTGACCGAGGCGTTGCTGCTCACCGCCAGGGCGATTTCCCGCGCGGGTCGCGTCGAAGACGGGAATACCGTTTCGGACTACGACCCGGAAGAGCAGCGACGCCGCATGTCGATCAACCTGGCGGTTGCGCCGGTCGAGTGGCACGATAACAAGATCAATCTGATCGACGTTCCCGGTTACGCTGACCTGGTCGGCGAAATGGCCGCCGCAATGCGCGTGATCGATGGCGCGATCATCGTGATCGACGCAGCTGGCGGCGTCGAGGTCGGCACGGAACTGGCGTGGGAAATGGCGCGCAAGGCTGGCGTGCCGATCCTGCTGTTCATCAACAAGCTCGACCGCGACAACGCCAATTTCTTTCGCTGCATCGAGCAGGCGCGGCAGATCCTTGATGAAGCCGTTGTGCCGATGCAACTGCCGATTGGCGAGCAGCGCGAGTTTGCCGGCATCATCTCGCTGCGCCGTCAGCGCGCCTGGATGATCTCCGAGAAACACGACGGCGGTTTTATTGAAGCGGATATTCCGCCGGAATATATCGATCTGGAACAGGAGTGGCGCGAAAAACTGGTTGATCGGATCGCCGCCACGAACGATGACCTGATCGAGAAATATCTCGAAGGCGGCGCCGATGCGCTGACGCAGGAAGAATTGAATCAGGGGCTTCGCGCTGGCATTGCCAACGGCTCAATTGTCCCGGTCTTCTGCGGATCGGCGTTGCAGGTGGCGGGGATGGCGCAATTGCTCAACGGCATTCTCGACAGCATTCCCTCAGCGGCGCGCAAGCCGGTGCAGGCGCGCGACCTGATATCCGGCAAGGATGTCACCCTGAAACCGGCGGCGTCCGAACCGCTCAGCGCGCTAGTGTTCAAGACCATCGTCGATCCCTATGGCAAGATGTCGTACATCCGCGTATTCAGCGGCGAATTGAGCGCCAACTCGACGGTCTTCAACCCGCGGACAGGCAAAGACGAGCGCATCGGGCAACTCTACATGGTGCGCGGCAAGGAACAGACCCCGATTGCGTTGATCGGTCCCGGCGACATTGGCGTGGCCGCCAAACTCGGCGATGTGAGCACAAATGACACCCTCTGCTCGCGCGACCGACCGCTGCAACTGGCGCCGATCGTGTTCCCGGCGCCAGCGTTCACGGCGACGGTCAAGCCCAAAACGCGCGCCGATCTCGATAAACTCGGCAATGCACTGCACAACGTCGTCGAGGAAGACCCAAGCCTGCGCGTGTCGCGCGACCCAATCACAGGTGAAAGTCTGCTGTCGGGGCAGGGCGAGTCGCACCTGCAAATCATCGTTGAGCGCATGAAACGCAAATTCGGCGTGGACGTCGAACTCGACCTGCCGCGCGTGCCCTACCGCGAAACGATCCGCGGCAAAGCCGAGGCGCAGTATCGCCACAAGAAGCAGACCGGCGGCGCCGGGCAGTTCGCCGACGTGAGCATTCGGATCGAGCCGCTCCCGCCTGATCCGAACCGCGCCGATCCGCTCGAATTTGTCAACTCAATCGTCGGCGGCGTTATCGACAAAGCGTTCATTCCGTCGGTCGAGAAGGGAGTGCGCGCCGCCATGGCGGAAGGGGTCATCTCCGGCAACCCGATGGTTGACGTGCGCGTCGAACTGTTCGACGGCAAGATGCACCCGGTGGACAGCAAAGACATTGCGTTCCAGATCGCCGGGCATGAAGCGTTCAAGATCGCGGCGCAAAAAGCCAACCCGACGATTATGGAGCCGATTTACCAACTGGAGATCACGGTGCCGGAGCAGTATGCCGGCGATGTGATCAGCGATATGAACACCCGTCGCGGGCGTGTGCTGGGCATGATGCCGGCAGAAGGCGGGCGCACGACGATCACCGCGCAGGCGCCGCTGGTCGAGGTGCTGCGCTACGCGACCGACCTGCGGTCGCTGACGCAGGGGCGCGGGCGCTTCTCGATGACGTTCGACCACTATGAGGACGTGCCGCCGCACCTGGCGCAGGCGCTGATCGAGGCGCAGAAGAAGGAGCACAGCTCCGGGCATTAAACACGCAACGATCCCCCGCGGGCGTCGTAGAGCCGTTGCATTGCAACGGCTCTGCGATGAGGCGTTGCAATGCAACGGCTCTACCGCACGGGGGATGGTTTATTATCCCCCCTCCCGATCCCGCATCGCCTTCCGCAGCGCCGCGGCAAGCGGGTTGTCGTCCTCGTCCGTTTCCGACTCAGAGGAGTAGACGTACCGTTCGGGTTCGCCAGGTTCGGCGTCCGCTTCCTCTTCCTCTTCTTCGTCCTCGTCCCAGTCGAGGTGCAGGTTCTCTGCCCCCGCCAGCGCGATGATGTCATTCACTGAAAACCGGATTAACCCGACGACGTCGGGGTTGTCCGGCAGCGCTGCGAGCGAGTCCGCCTGGCGCACCTGCGGCAGACTCGCCAGGACCTCAGCAAGCGTCGGCGGCGGTTCGGTCGGCGGCTGGCGCTCTGGATGCCGGGCGATCCATTCGGCGAGTTGCGCCGCCGCCTCTTCCGGCGTCTGCGGAATACCGGTATCGACCAGCAGGATCGTCGTGTGGACGCGAGGGAACAGCATGCGCAGTATGGTCTGCGTGTCGCGCAGTTGACGGATGGCGCGGCGCAGGCTGGCAGCCTTCATGCTGGCTTTGATCTCAAAGACGTGGATCGTTTTGGGTTCGGGTATCCAGACCGCGTCGAGTTCGCGGTACTTCGTGACTGCCTGCCGTCCGCGATGCTCCAGGTATTCGACGATGCGCCGCTCGGACAGCGTGACCTGCTGCGCCAGCCAGTCGCGGAGCGCCGCTTCCGCCTCGCCGCCGAACAGGTCGCGCGCACGCGGCGGGCGGATGGCGCGCTGATTGCTGCGCAGCAGTTTCATCTGCTCGACGTGCGCGCGGTACCGCGGATCGGTCTCGTCGATCAGGCGAGGACGTGAGAAGCGGATGCTCATAGACTACTCCTGACGGTTGTCACCAGGCGTACGCTTCCGGCGCCGGTCCGCCTGGACCGGGCCAGATAGCGTCAAGCCGCGCCAGCGCCTCATCGCTCAGCGAAATTTCCAGAGCGCGCAGGCTGCCGTTCAACTGTTCGACAGTGCGCGGACCGATGATCGGCGCAGTGACGGCGGGTTGCCGGAGCAGCCATGCCAGCGCCACGTCGGCGGGCTGCTCGCCGAGTTCACGGCAGAAGCCCTCGTAGGCTTCAAGCTGCGGACGATGTTTTTCAATGCGCTCCTGCATCCGCGTGTCGGCGCGCCGTCCTTCGGCAGCCTTCTGCAATACCCCGCCGAGCAGCCCGCCTCCCAGCGGACTCCACGGAATGATTCCGACGCCGTAGCTCTGGCAGGCGGGAATGACTTCGAGTTCGATCATGCGCGCCGACAGGTTGTACAGACTCTGTTCTGAAACAAGTCCCATGAAGTTGCGCCGGCGCGCTTCCTCATTCGCCTGAGCGATATGCCAGCCGGCAAAGTTGCTGCTGCCGACGTACAACACCTTCCCTTCGCGCACCAGTTGCTCCATCGCCTGCCAGATCTCCTCCCACGGCGTGTCGCGGTCGATATGGTGCATCTGGTACAGGTCGATATAGTCGGTCTTCAGGCGACGCAGGCTTCCCTCGCAGGCGCGTTTGATGTGCAGCGCCGAGAGACGCGACTCATTGGGCCAGTCGCCCATTTTGCCGTAGACCTTGGTGGCGATGATGACCTTCTCGCGCCGACCGCCGCCCTGGGCAAACCAGCGCCCGATGATCTGCTCAGTGATCCCTTCGCCGGTCTTCCAGCCGTAGACGTTGGCGGTGTCGAAAAAGTTGATGCCCAACTCCAGCGCCCGGTCCATAATGGCGAAACTGTCGGCTTCACTCGTGAGCGGACCGAAGTTCATCGTGCCGAGGCAGAGTCGGCTGACGCGGAGCCCGGTGCGACCAAGACGTGTGTACTGCATTGCACTCCTCCCTATGCCGCGCGGCGGCGCCGCCACGCTGCGCCAGTGTATGAAACGTTGCCATTGTACCACGTTGATCGCATGAGATGGTTGGACTACAATACGCCCGTCGCTGCAGGTAACGGGCGCGTGAAACGCTGGAACGCGGAAATGCGATTAGGGGCGCTTCCCTGTAGGCGCCTGCTTCCAGGGCCTCCCGATGTAACCGTCGTCAATGGAGTCTGCTGTACCGTTCATTGAACATAGATGCGCCAGGAGGGTTTATGAGCAGTCGCTTCGATGAGCTTCGCATTCTTTCGGGGAACGGCAATCCGGCGCTGGCGCAGGCTATCTGCGGTCGCCTGGGGGTGCGCCTGGGAGATGTGACGATCACCCGCTTCGCCAACGAAAACATCTTCGTGCGCCTGAATGAAA
Source organism: Chloroflexota bacterium (assembly GCA_030550675.1). Lineage (GTDB taxonomy): Bacteria > Chloroflexota > Chloroflexia > Chloroflexales > Roseiflexaceae > Roseiflexus. Next base: position 31,936 of record JAUQOW010000012.1, on the reverse strand, counting down.
GCGTGCGCGAGAAGGATGTCTTTGTGATTCAATCGCTGGCGTCGCCGCTGAGCGACCGTATTCTCGAACTGCTGATCATGCTCGACGCCTGCAAACGCGCATCCGCCGGACGGGTAACCGCAGTGTTGCCATTTTACGCTTACGGGCGCACCGACAAGCGCGACCAGCCGCGTGTGCCGATCACAGCGCGACTGCTCGCCGATATGATTCAGGTCGCTGGCGCACAGCAGGTCGTGACGATCGACCTGCACGCCGGTCAGATCCAGGGGTTCTTCAGCATCCCGGTCGATGAGCTGAGCAGCATGCCGTTGCTGGTGCGCTACTTCCGCGAGCGCGGTTGGGACGATGTCACAGTCGTGTCGTCGGACATCGGGTTTGCCAAGCGGGCGCGCAACTTCGCCGAGCAACTCGGCGCGCCGCTAGCGATTGTTGAAAAGCGTCACCCGGCGCGCGCCGACGCCGAGAGCGAGAACGGCATCGCAGCAATGTCGCTGATCGGCGATGTCGCCGGTCGGCGTTGCATCCTGGTGGACGATGAGGTGAACACCGGGCGTTCGCTCGTGAGCGCCGCCGAACTGCTGGAGCGCCACGGCGCGCGCGAGATCTACGCGGCGGTCGCGCATCCGGTGCTTGGCGGCGACGGGGCGGAACGCCTGCGCGCCAGCAACATCCGCGAACTGGTGACAACCGATACGCTGCCCGTGCCCGCAGAAAAGTCGTGGCCCGGCCTGCGCATCCTGACAGTTGCGCCTATGCTGGCGGAAGTCATTCAGCGCATCCACAGCGGCGTCTCGGTGCATACGATCTTCCCGCCGCGCGCGCTGGCGCGGTGAGCGGCTGCACGGCGCGCCAGACCGTGTAGCTCTTTTACAGAGGCGCAAGGGCGAAGAGAAACACCCTCGACTGAGCCTGGGAACGTGGTACAATGAACGCCAGTTGTGAAGCGCGACCAGAGGTGCAGGCATGATGTGTCAGGAAACGACGCTCTGGTTGCCAGCGATTGAAATCGCCCCTGATGGGCCTACGGCCGACCGTCCGCCTGCGCGGACGGAAATGGCAGCGTCCGCGCGCGGTGAGCGTGCCGATCCGCGCAGGTGGGCGCCCGGCGGAATGCCTCCTCCTCAACCCCCCGGGCGGGGGTTGGGGGGCAGGGACGCACGTGCTTGTCGCCTGACGATGCATGCCTGGACTCACGTGACCAGAGGTGCGGATTGGTCGAGGCGAGGAGGTCGTTATGAGCGCATCCTATCGCACAATTATCACGCTTGAGCCGGGCAAACGCAGCGGCAAGCCAACGATCCGCGGCATGCGCATCACTGTCTACGATGTTCTCTCTTATCTTGCTGCCGGGATGACGCCTCAGGAGATTCTTGCGGATTTCCCCTACCTGACGGAAGAGGATATTCAGGCTTGCCTGAGCTACGCTGCCGATAGGGAACGGCAATTGCTCGTTGCGCATGTATGAGGTTGCTTTTCGACCACAACATTTCGCCGCGTCTAGTGCGATCTCTTTCTGATCTCTATCCAGACTCCAGCCATGTTTCTTTAGTTGGTCTCGCTACAGCCGACGATAGAACAGTCTGGCAGTATGCTCGGACGCACGACTATATCATCGTTACCAAAGACTCTGATTTCAGTGATATAAGCGTGTTGCTCGGCTTTCCGCCCAAGATTCTCTGGCTGCGCCTGGGTAATTGCACGACTGGTGATATCGAACGGGCGTTGCGAAACGGGCATGTGGCAATTACCGACTTTGCTGCTGATCCGACTATCGGTACGCTCGAGTTGTTTGAATAAATGATAGCCCTCACCCGGCCTGCGCATCCTGACAGTTGCGCCCATGCTGGCGGAAGTCATTCAGCGCATCCACAGCGGCGTCTCGGTGCATACGATCTTCCCGCCGCGCGCGCTGGCGCGGTGAGCGGCTGCACGGCGCGCCAAACCGTGTATTTCTTTAGCTTATACAGAAGCGCAAGGGCGCGGAGATCCAGTCGCTTGAACCTGGGAGAGCGGAGTGAACGCCTTCCCCTGTCATTATCTCTGTCGCAACAGCCGCGCTGAATTGGCAAGGATGCCCAGATCCGGCAGTGATTGGGCTGCGGCGGCAAGGGTCGGCGGCAGGACGCCCAGGGCGGCCAGTGTCAGACCGACCAGATTGTAGACCGCCGTAAACGCGAGATTCATTCTGACAACGCCCATCGTGCGACGAGCAACTCGCACAACGTCCGGTATCAGCGCCCAGTCTTCACGCATCAGGGCGATATGGGCGGCTTCTATAGCAATGTCTGCGCCTGCCGCGCCCATAGCGACGCCGACGTTCGCCTGCGCCAGCGCAGGCGCATCGTTCACGCCGTCCCCGATCATGACAACCGTGTGACCTCTGGCCTGGTACTCCCTGACGACTTCGATCTTGTCTTCAGGCAGAAGATTGGCGCGATACTGGACGCCAAGCGCTTCTGCGAGCGCGGCAGCGGTGCGCTCATTATCACCTGTAAGCAGTTCGATGCGCCTGACGCCGAGGTTGCGCAGCTCGGCGAGGGCGGCAGGCGCTTCGGGACGAAGCGTATCGGCGGCGGCGAGAATGGCGGCAGGCTCGCCATCAATAGCAACAAACAGGAGCGTCTTGCCCTGCGCTTCCAACTGTTCAGCTATTGGCAAAGAAGACTCGATTGCCGGAGCCAGACGGCGACTGCCAACAGCGACCAGGTTGCCGTTCACTTTTGCCCGAACACCCATCCCAGGAATGGCTTCAAAATACTCCGGCTCGAAAAGTGACAGGTTGTGCGCGCGAGCGGCGGCACGCACGGCTTCGGCGAGCGGGTGTTCCGAGTAGCGTTCAGCAGACGCCGCAAGAGCGAGAACGTCAGACGAGGACATGCCGTTGAGCGCCACGACATCGGTAATCTGCGGTCGACCGAGCGTAAGCGTACCGGTTTTATCCACCAGTACGACGTCCGCACGCGCCAGCGCTTCAAGATACCTGCCGCCCTTGATCAGCACGCCGCGTCTGGCGCTGGCGCCGATCGACGCCAGCATTGCAACAGGCGTGGCTAAAGCGAAGGAACAGGAACAGGCCACCACCAGCACAGCGGCTGTGGCCAGCGGATTGCGACTGATCAGAAAGGTGAGAGCGGCAATTCCCGCGACAACTGGCAGATAGTAGGCGCTAAACCTGTCGGCGAGGCGTTGGACATCAGCGCGATGGGTTTCAGCTTCTTCCACCATCTTGATGACGCGCCCAAATGTTGTATCCTCGCCAACACGGAGCGTTTTGATGCGCAGGCTGCCCAGCTTCGCAAGAGTGGCAGCGAAAACGCGCGAACCCACACCCACATCCACCGGCATCGACTCGCCGGTGATGGCTGACTGGTCAATCGTGGCATGACCAGCGATTACTTCGCCGTCCACTGGAATCTTCTCGCCAGGACGAACGATCACGGTGTCGCCGATTCTTACTGCTGCTATCGGTATTTCTGCTTCGACGCCGTCTCGTTCCACCCGTGCGGTTTGCGGCGCCATCGCAGTGAGTTCTTTCACTGCCCGGCGGGCGCTTTCAGTGGTGAAGCGTTCGACATAATCGCCAATGCGCATAAATGCCACGACAATCGCCGCAGCGACCCATTCGCCGACGGTGAGGGCAGCAATTGCGCCAACGGTCATCAGGGTGTGTGAGGTGATTTGCCGCCTGAGCGTGGCCCGCATGACATTCCGAAAGACCGGAAAGCCGCCTGCGATGACGAGTGCGATGCCGATGGGCAGGGGAATGAGTGCATTGAGGTGATCAAACATGCCAAGCCATTCCCCTGCGACCACGATGCTCAAGACGACGCTAAATACAACGGCGAGCAGGGTCGTTATCCGGCGAGAGAAGCGGACTGTAGAAGCGGAGGGCGGGGTGACAGCGTCGGGGACGGAATACCCCGCGCTCTCCACAGCCTTACGAATGGCTGGCACATCTACGCGAGCGGGGTCCAGTCGGATAATGGCTTTTTCGGAAGACAAAAGGACATTGACCGACTCGACGCCCGGCAGTTTTTCGATGGCGTGTTGAACGTGCAGAGCGCATTCGGCGCAGTCCATGCCTTTGACCGGAACTTCAAGGAGTTGAGTTTGAGCCATCCCTGACCTCCTCTGCGGCATAGCGGGTGCATTCGTAAATGCCTTTCGCCACGTCAGCCAGCAGTTCATCGGCAAGGCGAAGCAATTGCTTCACGCGAACGTCGCTCAGTGCGTAGCGAACAAACCGTCCGTGCTGTGTTGCGGTCACGAGTCCGCAATCACGTAAGCAACTGAGATGGTTCGATACGTTTGGCTGCGATAGTCCTGTGACCTGCACGATCTCGCTGACGGTGAGCGCCCCATCTTGCAATGCCTTCAAGATGGCAAGGCGTGACGGGTCAGCAAAGCCGCGAAAGAGTCTGGCTTGCAAGTTGATGGTGGTAAGACCGGAGGAGATAAGCATCGTTTACTCCACGTATCATTATATCAGTATACAATGATATATAACTAGTTGGATCTGTCAAGATGTTGATCGCTTTTGCCACAGCAGCGATTTGCAGCGTTTTTGTCGTTGTTGTCGCGGTCATGCGGCAGCGCGGGTTCTATCCGGCACAGAGGGGCCAGGCATGAATTGTCAGGCGGCAAGCAAGCGCATCCCTGCCGCGCCCTGGCTGGCGACTGAAGTTGCGCCGGGCGGGCGTTCCGCCAAGCGTCCATATACGCGGTTCGGCACGCTCACCGCGCGTGGACGCCGTCGTTCCCGTCCGCGTAGGCGGACGGTCGGCCGCAGGTCCATCAGGGGCGATTTCAATCGTCGGCAACCGGAGCGTCGTTTCCTGACAAATCATGCCTGCACCCCGCTACAGGCGGACGCCTATACCCCTGGTCAGAAGGCTATTTTCGATTTTGCGCGCGCGCAGCGCGTAGCGTATGTCTGGAGTTCAGCGCCGTCTCCTTCGGATGAAGTGCGGATTGTCCGACGAATACGCTTTGCTGCAGGCGTTCTGTCTCAGATCAGGTAAGGCGTTCAGCTCCTCCTCTTCAAGTGTGGTATACTTTATCCCGTATCAATGGCGCAATCGGACGCAGGGCGCGCCAAGTCACGCGATGGACGCTGACCAGGCATATAACGCATACGCGCCGATCTACGACCGCACCGGTCAGGAACGCTTCGGCGCGCATCTGGCAGGTCTGGCGCTGGCATGGCTTCGCAGACGCGGGAAAATGCCGCAGCGCGCGCTCGACCTGGCGTGCGGCACGGGCGGCGCGACGCTGGTATTCGCCGTCGCCGGGATCGAGACCGTTGGGCTGGATCGTTCGCCGGCGATGGTGCAGATCGCGCGCGACCGCGCTCGCAGGGCGGGGCTGGCGGCGACGTTCATCGAAGCCGATATGCGCGATCTGGCGGATCTCGTTGCGGCTGGCGCGTTTCAAGGCGGCGCGGCGCAGCGCTCGCTCAACCATTCCGGGCGCTTCGATATGGTCACGTGCTTTGGCGATGCGATCAACTATCTGACCGACGACGGCGATCTCTCGCGCGTCTTTGCTGGAATCCGGCGCGCGCTCGAACCCGATGGATATGCGCTGTTCGATGTGAATACCGAAGCAGCGTTCGCGCGATGGGACGAGCGCGACCTTGTGATCCACGAGAGCGATGATTGCCTGGTGTACCATCGGTTGACCTACAACCCGGCGACGCGCCTCGGGCGGGGCAGGATCGTCTGGCTGACGCGCGGCGATGACAACCGCTGGCGGCGTGGCGAGGAGACGCACATTGAACGCGCCTGGAGCGACGCGGCGATCCGACAGGCGCTCGCCGCGAATAGTCTTGTGCTTGTCGAGCGCCTGACAGCGGACGGCAGGATCGTGGCGGATGACGCTCCCGTGCCGGAACGCCTGGTCTATAGTGCGACAATCGACCAGTTGTAATATCTGTTCGTGCTCATTTCTGCAATCATTCGTGCAGCGGAGGGACCCGTGAGCGACACAGGGACAAAGCGGCGCATCGAGCGGTTCGATCCGGCAATCGAACCGAAATGGCGTGAGTTCTGGGAGCGCGAGGGCATTTTCAAAGCGGGGCGACGCGCAGGCGCGCCGCGACGCTACATCCTTGAGATGTTCCCCTACCCCAGCGGCGACCTCCACATTGGTCATCTGAAGAACTACGTCATCGGCGACGCGCTGACCCGCTACTACGTCATTCGCGGCTATGATGTGCTGCATCCCTTCGGCTGGGACGCTTTCGGCTTGCCGGCGGAAAATGCTGCGATCAAGTATGGCCGCCATCCGCGCGAGTGGACCTACAGCAATATCGCTGAGTCGAAGAAGTCGCTCGAAATTGCGGGCATTATGTACGACTGGTCGCGCGAGGTGACCACCTGCGACCCTGATTACTATCGCTGGAATCAGTGGCTGTTCCTGCTGCTCTACCGCAAGGGCCTGGCGTATCGCGCAAAAGCGACCGTCAACTGGGACCCGGTGGACCAGACGGTGCTGGCGAATGAGCAGGTCGACGCCGAGGGGCGCAGCTGGCGCAGTGGCGCGAAGGTCGAAAAGCGCGAACTGGAGCAGTGGTTCTTCAGGATTACTGCGTATGCCGAACGTCTGCTGAACGATCTGGACAAACTGGAAGATTGGCCCGAAAACGTCAAAACCATGCAGCGCAACTGGATCGGCAGGAGCGAGGGCGCCGAAGTCGCGTTCCTGGCGCTGCCGCCGGGCGCCGACCTGCACGCGCCGCCGCCTCCCGACGCTGAGCCGCTGGTCGTCTTCACTACCCGCCCCGATACGCTGTGGGGCGCCACGTTCATGGTGCTGGCGCCGGAGCATCCGCTGGTTGCGAAGTTGACCGCGCCTGAGCGCCGCGCTGAGGTCGAGGCGTATATCGCCAGAGCGCGCATGGAGAGCGAAATCGAGCGCACCAGCGCCACGCGCGAAAAAACCGGCGTCTTCCTGGGGTCCTACGCGATTAATCCGGTCAATGACGAGCGCATCCCGATCTGGATTGCCGACTACGTGTTGATGGGGTATGGCACTGGCGCGATCATGGCGGTGCCGGCGCACGACCAGCGCGACTTCGAGTTCGCCCGTCAGTTCGGCTTGCCGGTGCGCGTCGTCGTGCAACCGCCGGGGACGACGCTGGATGGCGACACCATGACGGAAGCCTGGCCCGGCGAAGGCGTGATGGTCAATTCAGGCCCTATCAACGGCATCCCGGTCGGCAAAGGCGAAGGGCAGAGCGTCAAGGCGGCGATCGCCTGGCTGGAAGCGAACGGCAAAGGGAAAGGAACCGTCACTTACCGGTTGCGCGACTGGCTGATCAGCCGTCAGCGCTACTGGGGCACGCCCATCCCGATGCTGCACCTGCCGGACGGGACGATCAAACCGGTGCCGGAGGATCAGTTGCCGGTCGTGTTGCCTGAAGTGCAGGATTACCTGCCGAAAGGCAAAAGCCCGCTGGCAGCCGCCGAGGACTGGGTTAACACTATCGACCCGGAGACCGGACAACCGGCGCGGCGCGATACCGACACGATGGACACGTTCGTGGACTCGTCATGGTACTTCCTGCGCTTCTGCGACCCAAAGAATGACCGCGAGATCTTCTCGCGCGAGGCGGTGCGCCAGTGGATGCCGGTCGATCAGTACATCGGCGGCGTTGAGCACGCGATCCTGCACCTGCTCTACGCGCGGTTCATCACCAAGGTGCTGTACGACGAGGGTCTGGTGCCCGACGACGAACCGTTCAAGGCGTTGTTCACCCAGGGCATGGTGCAGCGTCGCGTCCGCACTCCGCTTGAGGTTGTCGCGCCAGGAATGGTGCGCTTCCCCGAAGAACTGCGGCGCAAACTGGAGCTGCCCGCCGATGCGCAGACGGTCGATCAGGCGCGCGCACTGCTGAAAGAGCGCGGCTACACCCTGGAAGAGGAGAGCGACGGCGGTTTCACCGCCGTATCCGGTCCGGTCACCATGTCGAAGAGCGCAGGCAACGGCATTCCGGTCGGTCCGTTCGTGCGGCAGTACGGCTCCGACGTGGCGCGAATCGTGGTGTTGTTCGCAGCGCCGCCGGAAAACAGCATGGAATGGACCGACGAGGGGGTGTCTGGTGCGCAGCGCTTCCTGAATCGGATCGTGGCGCTGTTCAGCCCGGATCGGGAAGAGATCGCGGCAACGCTGAAATCCAGCAATGGCGCCGCACCGGAAGGCGAGGAACGCGCACTGTATCGCAAACTGCACGAGACGATCCGCAAGGTGACGCTGGATACCGAGCAGTTCCGGTTCAATACCGCAATTGCAGCACTGATGGAATTGCTCAACGAGGCGAGCCGCCACCGCGCCGAGGCAGGGCGGGTGACGCCGGTCTTTGCACAGACGGCGGCGACCTTTGCGCGGCTGCTGTCGCCCTTCGCGCCGCACCTGGCGGAAGAATTGCACTCCTGGTTCGGCGGAACCGGCAGCGTCTACGATGCGGGCTGGCCCGAATGGGACGAATCAGCGCTGGCGCTTGACGAAGTCGAGATTGTGGTGCAGGTGAATGGCAAACTGCGCGCTAAAATCCTTGCACCTGCCACTGCCGACGAGCAGCAGTTGCGCGAATGGGCGCTGACTAACCAGCGTGTGCTGAGTTTCATTGGCGACAAAACCGTGCGCAAGGTCATCGTCGTGCCCGGCAAACTGGTGAATGTGGTGGTGTAGCGCGCCTCAGGAAGCCGCAAGTCTCCCCTCTCCCGCGTTGCGGGAGAGGGGCAGGGGTGAAGGCGGAAAGGCAGGATATGCTGGAAGCGATCTTCGCGCCACGTTCCATCGCCGTCGTCGGCGCATCACCCGATCCATCGAAACTGGGACACCGCATCCTCAAGAACATCCTCGACGCTGGCTATCCCGGTCATGTCTTCCCGATCCATCCAAGCGCGCCGCACATCCTGAATCTTCCAGCGTATCCATCGGTTGAACAGGTTCCAGAACCGGTCGATCTGGCGGTGATCGTCGTGCCAGCGGCGGTTGTGCCGGATGTCGCCGAGGCATGCGGCAGGGCTGGCGTCAAGGGACTGGTCGTCATCAGCGCCGGATTCAAGGAGGTCGGACCGGAAGGGCGCGCGCTGGAAATGCGCCTGCTTGAGATTGTGCAACGCTACGGGATGCGCATGATCGGTCCCAACTGCCTGGGCGTGATTGATACGACAACCCGCCTGAATGCGTCGTTTGCTGCGCTCTACCCGCATCCCGGTCAGATCGCGTTTATGTCGCAGTCGGGAGCGCTCTGCACGGCGATCCTGGACTGGAGCAAAGCGCAGGGGATCGGCTTCTCGCGCTTCGTCAGCCTGGGGAATAAGGCGGATGTGGACGAGGTGGCGCTGCTGGAGGCGTGGGGGTGCGACAAAGCGAACAACCGGGTCATTCTGGCGTATCTGGAAGGGATCAGCAATGGCGATGAATTCGTCGCCGTAGCGCGCCAGGTGACGAAACAGACTCCGGTGATCGCTATCAAGAGCGGCGCAACACAGGCTGGCGCGCGCGCTGCCTCATCGCACACCGGAGCGCTGGCGGGCGCCGAGCATGCTTACGAAGCGGCGTTTGACCAGAGTGGCGTGCTGCGCGCGCGCTCAATGCAGGAACTGTTTGACTTTGCGCTGGCGTTCGCCTATCAACCGCTCATCCCGGGCGACCGCCTGGCAATCGTTACGAATGCTGGCGGTCCGGGGATCATCGCAACCGACGCCGCTGAGCGCAGCGGGTTGAAACTGGCGGAATTGACGCCAGCGACGACTGCCGCGCTGCGCGCGGCGCTGCCGCCGACGGCAAGCGTCTATAACCCAATCGACATTATCGGCGATGCGCGCGCCGACCGTTATCGGGTTGCGCTGCGCGCAGCGCTTGATGATCCAAACGTCGATGCGGTGCTGGTGCTGTTTACGCCGCAGGCGGTCAGCAAACCGGAGGAGATTGCGCAAACCGTTGTGAAGACGGTCGCCGGGAGCGCCAAACCGGTCGTGACAAGCTTTATGGGAGCGGCGACGATTGGAGAGGCGTTGCGCATCCTGAACGAGCATCGCATTCCGAACTACGCCTTCCCGGAACGCGCCGTCGCTGCGCTGGGGGCGATGGTGGCGCAACGGCGCTGGATCGAGCGCCCGCCGGGAGAGTATGTCCGGTTCGATGTCGATGCTGAACGGGTGCGCGCGCTCTTCGCGCGGGTGCGCAGCGAAGGACGGGTCGAACTCGGCGAACTCGAAGCGCGTGAGGTGATCGAAGCCTACGGGATGCGCTTGCCGAAATCGTTTCTGGCGCAGTCGCCGGAGGAGGCTGCGGAAATTGCCGCCCGCATTGGCTTCCCGGTCGTGATGAAGATCTCGTCGCCCGATATTCTGCACAAAAGCGACATCGGCGGCGTCAAACTCGGCATCAGCGACCCTGCAGCCGCGCGTGACGCCTATGAACTGATCGAATACCGCGCCCGCAAATACAGCCGCGAGGCGCGCATCTGGGGAGTGCTGGTGCAGGAGCAGGTGCGCAAAGGGCGCGAGGTGCTGGTTGGCGTCAGCCGCGACCCGCAGTTCGGTCCGCTGATCGCCTTTGGATTGGGCGGCATTTATGTCGAAGCGATCAGAGATGTCGCCTTTCGCCTGGCGCCGGTGTCGCGCCAGGAAGCAGCGGAGCAGGTGCGCTCGATCCGCGCTTTCCCGCTGTTGCGCGGCGTGCGCGGCGAACCGCCAGCCGACATCGCCGCCGCCGAAGAGATCATTCTGCGCGTGTCACAGTTGGTGACCGATTTTCCTGAAATTGTTGAGATGGATATCAACCCGCTGGTGGTGTATAACCGGGGCGAAGGCGCGACAGTGTTGGACGCGCGGATTATCCTGCGCGGTTGACGAGCGTCAGAAAACGGCGCATGCTCATTTCGTTCGGCAAGGAGACAGGCGATGGCTACCCTCTACGTTGCATCGACGGAAACATTTGTCGGCAAAAGCGCGACATGCGTGGGGCTGCTCACGCGTGCACAACGCGACGGCTTCAGCATCGGCTACATGAAGCCGGTCAGCGTTTCGGTGACCCGCACCGAAACCAGCGTGCATGACGATGATGCAGCGTTCATTCGCGAACACTTCGCCCTGCCTGATCCGCTGGAACATGTTGCGCCGGTGCTCGTCACGCAGGGGGTGGTTGAGCAGATCATGCGCGGGCAGGCGACAACTGACTTTGTGCGCCGCCTGCGCGAAGCGTACCTCGCCGTCTCACGCAACCGCGACCTGCTGGTGGTGGAAGGCGCCAACACCTGGGCTGAAGGATCGGTCGTGGATCTCTCCGCCGATCAGGTATCCGATATGCTGGAAGCGCCGGTGCTGTTGGTGACGCTCTACCGTTCGCCGCTCTCGCTTGATGCCGTGCTGGCGGTGCAGCGTTACCTCGGCGACCGACTGCTCGGCGTGTTGATCAACGAAGTCGAAGCGCCGAAGATGGATTTTGTGAAGAGCCGGGTGGCGCCGTTCCTGGAAAAACGCGGCGTGCCGGTGTTCGCGGTTCTGCCGCAAGACCCGCAACTCGCCAGCGTCACCGTCGCCGACCTGTTCGAGTTCCTGGGAGGGCAGATCATCGGGCGACCGGAGTGGTGCGAGCGCCAGGTGGAGCACCTGGTGATCGGCGCAATGGGCAGCGCCGCGGCGCTGTCCCATTTCCGTCGTCGCCCCAACAAAGCCGTCATCACCGGCGGCGACCGCGCCGATCTGCAGCTGGCTGCGCTCGAAACCTCGACCTCGGTGCTGGTGCTGACTGGCAACATTCGCCCGCCAGCGACCGTGCTCGACAGAGCGGAAGAGCAGCAGGTGCCGGTGATCATCGTCTCGGACGACACGCTGACCACGGTTGAGCGGAGCGAGCGCGTTTTCGGGCATATTCGCTTCAAACAGGCATCGAAGATCGCCCGTTTCACCCAAATGCTTGACGAATCATTCGATTTTGACCGCCTGTACGACGAGTTGGGGCTGGTGCGGCGATAATTCGGTAGAGGCGTTGTTACGTTACACGTTGAACGTTACACGTTGAACGTTGTGGAGGACAGCGGCGCTGGGGTCGGACGACCGCTGGCACGCCCGCGCCGCTGGCACGCCCGCGCCGCTGGCGCGCCCGCCGTCGGTGGCACGCCCGCGCCGCTGGCGGATGGCATGGTAGGGGCGTGCCGGTGGCACGCCCGCGCCGCTGACACGCCCGACGGATATACAGTTGCAGCGCCGTTGCAATGCGACGGCGCCACACAAAAACAAGGAGAAACCATGGCCGACACAACGATTGAAGCGATCACTGCGCGTGAAGTGCTCGACTCGCGCGGCAACCCGACGATTGAGGTGGACGTGTACCTGGAAAGCGGCGACATGGGGCGCGCCATTGTGCCTTCCGGCGCATCGACCGGAGCATTCGAGGCGCTGGAATTGCGCGACGGCGACAAGAGCCGGTACAGCGGCAAAGGCGTGCTGAAAGCCGTTGAAAACGTGAACACGACAATTGCCGAGGCGCTTGAAGGAGAAGATGCCGCCGATCAGGTGCGCATCGACCGGATGCTGATCGATCTCGACGGCACCGAGAACAAGAGCCGCCTGGGCGCCAATGCCATTCTGGGAGTCTCGCTGGCGTGCGCGAAAGCGGCAGCAGCAGCGTACGGACTGCCATTGTACCGCTATCTGGGAGGCGTTCACGCGCACGTGCTTCCCGTTCCCATGATGAATATTCTGAATGGCGGCAAACATGCACAAAACAGCACCGACTTCCAGGAGTTCATGATCATGCCCGTTGGCGCGCCATCGTTCCGCGAAGCGCTCCGCTGGGGCAGCGAAATCTACCAGAGCCTCAAGAAAGTAATCCACGACCGCGGCGGCAGCACCAATGTCGGTGACGAAGGCGGCTTTGCACCGAGCCTGCCGACGAACGAAGCGGCGCTGCAGATCATCGTCGAAGCGGTCGAACGCGCCGGATATAAACTCGGCGACCAGGTGATGCTGGCGATGGACCCGGCATGCACCGAGTTGTACAAAGACGGCAAGTACCATCTGGAGCGCGAAGGGCGCGTCCTCACCAGCGCCGAGATGGTCGAATACTGGGCGGACATCGCCGCGCGCTATCCGCTGATTTCGCTTGAAGACGGACTGGCGGAGGAAGACTGGGAAGGGTGGAAAATGCTGCGTGCGCGGCTCGGCGACCGCATTCAGTTGGTTGGCGACGATTTCCTGGTTACGAATGTGAAGCGTCTGGCGCGCGCCATCTCCGAGCAGGCTGCCAACTCGATCCTGATCAAACTCAACCAGATCGGCACGCTGACCGAAACGCTCGACGCGATCAGCATGGCGAATCGCGCTGGCTGGACAGCCGTGGTCTCGCACCGTTCAGGCGAGAGCGAGGACGTGACGATCGCCGATCTCGTCGTGGCGACGAACGCCGGGCAGATCAAGACGGGCGCGCCAGCGCGCACCGACCGCGTGGCAAAATACAATCAACTGTTGCGCATTGAAGAGGAACTGGACTCCGCAGCGCGCTACGCTGGCATGAGCGCATTCCGCGTTGCGCGATAATCTGAGAGGAAGGGGGCGTGGCGCGCCAGGCGTTCCAGCGCCTTCTTCCTGTCGTTGGAAGATCAACCTGAACCTGGACAATCACCCTTGCACCTGTGGAGCGGTTGGCGCTGGCTTCAACAGGCTCAACCTGCGCTGGCTGAGCCTGTCGAAGCCAGCGCCGACCACGAGATTGTCCAACAACAGTCGATCTTTCTCTCAGGTGCAGAGTTTTTGGAGCGATGGACGTTTGCCGCGTCCAACGCCCGGCTTCCTTCATCATCCCTGCTTCCCTTCTCCCACGCTCGCAAGTGTCGTGCTAAATCGCCCGCTTCAAGCATCAGGACGCCAAAACGCTCCCCTCTCTCGCAGCGCGGGAGAGGGGTTGGGGGTGAGGGCGAAAACAGGCGTCGGGACGCAGAAGACGCCTTCTGCACCTGGAAAAAACGTGAACGTCGGCATTGTCAACGACATCGCGCGGGAAGACGCCTTCTGCACCTGGAAAAAACACTAATGCTACATGACCTCGGAGCGCTCCAACCCCTGCGCCCCCTTTTAGACGATCATACCCATTCCCTCGACCGTCCGCCACGACGCAGTGGCGCAGGGTCTCCTATCAAAACACCTTTGCGTCTTTGCGCCTTTGCGTCTGATCAGCGTCCGCCCATGGGATGGCTGGAGATGAGCGCACGCGCAGCGCCTCCTCTCAAAATGTCTTTGCGTCTTTGCGCCTTTGCGTCTGATCAGCGTCCGCAAGATCAGCAGCGTATTGGTAAATCAAAACACCCGTGCGTCTGAGCGTCTTTGCGTCGCTTTCTGAAAACCGCGCTAAATCCGGCGACGCATTCCTTCTTATCTGAACTTCAGAAAGGTCACACCGCTATGAAGGAGTTCAGAACCATGGAAACGCTCAATCGACTCATTCACATTCTGGGGTCACGAGGAACGATCAGGCGCAGGATGACGGCGGCTGGCGCGCACCGGTTCATCATCGCGTGCGTGGCGGCGCTGGCGTTCATCGCAACCTTCAACCCGGTCGCAGCAGGCGCCCGCCCGGCGCCCACAGTCGCAGCACAACGCCCCTCCACATCCGACACAGCAACCCCAGTCCCAACGGCAACGCCTGCAAACAGCCAGGCGCCCTCAATGCCGACGGGCGGTCTTGAGCGCGCTGTCGTCAGGGCAATCGTCGATGGCGACACGCTTGATGTCACGCTCAAGGGGCGCACCCGGCGCGTCCGGTTGATCGGCGTCGATACGCCCGAAACGACCCATCCGTCCCGTCCAGTGGAGTGCTTCGGACGTGAAGCGACGCGCTTCCTCACAGAACTGGTAAACGGTCAGACGGTATTCCTCGAAGCCGATCCCAGTCAGGGAGATCGCGACCGGTACAATCGGCTGCTGCGCTTCGTCTGGCTGCCTGATGGTCGATTGGTCAATTACGAGATCATCGCGCAGGGATACGGCTTTGAGTACACCTTCAACGCGCCGTATGCCTATCAGGATCAGTTCAAAGCAGCGCAACGCGCGGCGCGCGAAGTGCAGGCAGGGCTCTGGGCGCCAGACGCCTGCAACGGCGAACGCACGCCTGCCACTGCCACACCCGCCACTACCGCGCCGTCTCCTGCCGCTCCACCGACCACCGGAGGAAACCAGCCGCTGCCGCCATCTTACAACCGGTGTCGCGCAGACCCCAACGCCGCCAGAGCGCCAAATGCGCCGGTCGCAATTGTCAGCGTTGACAAGCGCGCCGAAACAGTGACGCTGCGCAACGTCAGCAGCGAGCCGATCAATCTGGACGGCTGGATCATGTGCAGTTTCAAGGGGAGTCAGATCCACCAGGGCGTTGGCGGCACGCTGGCGCCGGGTGAAACGCGCGCCTTCACGCACACAGGAGGCTCATCGATCTGGAACAATCGGGAGAGCGATCCGGGCGGATTGTATGACCCGCAGGGGCGGCTCGTCTCCTACTGGCCCGACCGGTAATCCACCAGAGTGACCGTCACCCGCGCTCGCCGACTCGACGGTCCGCTCGGCGCCCGGCGGTGGCGCAGTCCCCGTCCTCTGCGCCTGTTCACCTGCGGGCGCCGGTCCCCTGTCCCCGCCAACCCCGTGGGGAAGGTCGCCTTCTACCCATGCTGCAGGCTGGTCAACAGCCAGGCCAGAATGATGACGAACATAACTGCGCCAGCCGCGCTGAAAAGAGCGCTGATCAGGCTGAGAAGCGCTCGGATCAGCGCATCGAACAGCCAGATTGCTGCACCGAACAGGATGGGCGCCAGGACGATAATTACCAGGATCATGTCGAGCGTTGACATCGGTTGTTCCTCCTTCCCCTCTTTTACTTCCACCTTTCACCTGTAGCATACTCAAACCGTAGTCCTGGAACCTTCGAGGCGGCTGTGCGATCTCTCGCGCACTGGCGCCGTGCGCCTCGTGCGAACCTCGCGCCTGCCTCTCCGCAGGCTCTCCCGATCCGCCGTCGGGAGCGTCGCGCTGGTGGGGCGTGGTGCAGCGATGGATCAGGATGTCTGGCGGGGGGTGGTTCTACCAGATCTACGCAACGCCAGCCGGTTTCGTCGCAGCATAGGCATTGTCTCTTTTACGCGGCGAGGCGTATAGACAATCGCCGGAAATGATGTATAGTAGACATATGCGGTATTGGGGCGGGTCGCAGACATTCGCGCGAGGAAATCTTACGCAAGTGGGTTTTTCTCAGCGATTCCGCGTCGCATCGGTTGCTTGGGGCATCGCTGCGGGCTGATGAAGAAGTTCGGTAAACCTATGCTGCCCGGTGGCGTGTTCTTTGGGCTGCGGGCTAAAGCACTCGCTCAGGACATCGAAGCCCCTGCGGGGTTTGCCCGATCGCAGCCGGAGCTTATGAGATGAAGGAATGTATTCCGATAGACCTGCGCTGCCCGGTGGCGTGTTCTTTGGGCTGCGGGCTAAAGCCCTTGCTGAGTGCATTGAAGCCCCTGCGTGGCTTGCTCGATCTCAGCCAGGGCTTATGTAAGAAATGAATCCGGCAGACGTGCATCGCCAGGTTGAACGTTCTCTGAGCTGCGGGCTAAAGCCCTCGCTCAGGACATAGCAGCTCCTTCAGGGCTTGCCCGATCTCAGCCAGGGCTTATTAGTCTGTAAAGCAAGTTTTCCGGCGATAGTTCGGGCATGAACGATCAGGCGACAAGCGAGCGCGTCCCTGCGGCGCTATGCCTGGGCTGGCGCCTGCCTCCCACCCCCCCCGCAAACGGGGATGCGCCGGGCAGGCGTTCCGCCGGGCGCCCACGAAGGTGGACGCCGCCGTTCCCGTCCGCACAGGCGGACGGTCGGCCGCAGGCCCGTCAGGGGCGATTTTAATCGCTGACAACTTCCTGACACATCATGCCTGCACCCCCGCGGCTTTCGCCGCCAGGCTACAAGGCGGATAGCGGAATCGTTATTCAAACTCCCTGGCGATGGCTCGAATGCGCTCTCTGTTTTGAATAAGTCTGTCATAGGGCGCCGCGGCATTCAGGAGGCTCTTATGAACAACGCGAATCCGCCCGCTGCAACGACGCCGCTTATCCTGTGTGCGGCAGATGTGGTGCAGCACATCAGTTACGCTACTGAGACGAATGGCTTCTCATTAGCGGAGACCGACTGCTTTACGCCGCCGGAGACGGACTGCGCCTGCCCGACAGAACGCCCCGAATCCCCTTCTGACGGCGCTGTAGACGACTCAGTTGCGTACCATATGCCTGCACTGCATACCGATACGCTTCCCGGCGGCTACGTTCTGGCGTTCAATCCATTCGGCAGCGCAGGTGTTGTGGTGCTCGATGGAGCGGCGTGGGAGCTGCTCAACCGGTTTCGCCAACCCCGACGGTTGGCGGACGCTGGAGAAAATGATGACCTGCATCGAGCGGCGCGGCGCCTCGCCGAACTGGAGTTGATTCAGCGCCTCGACCGACCGGCTGGCGCGCGGCGCGCAGCGTCGCAGACCCTCACCGCCTGGCTGCACATCACCAACGAGTGCAACCTGCGCTGCGACTACTGTTACGTCAGCAAAACCCCTGATGCTATGGACATGGCGCGCGGCAGGCAGGCGGTCGATGCAGTGATTCGCTCTGCGCTGGCGCACGGATTTCGGCGGATTAAGCTGAAGTATGCTGGCGGCGAGGCGACGCTGAATGCTTCGATTATCTTTGCAACGCACCAATATGCGCGCGAATGCGCAGGAAAACATGGACTGGCGCTCGACGGGGTGCTGCTCAGTAACGGCGTGGCGCTCGGCAATCGCCTGATCCGCCAGATCCGCGACAGCGGGTTGCGCTTGATGATCTCGCTCGACGGCATCGGCGATGTGCATGATGCTCATCGTCGCTTTGTCAACGGACGCGGCTCGTTCGCCTGTGTCGCGCGGACGCTCGACCGGTTGGCGGAGTATGGCGTCACCCCTTCGATTTCGATCACGCTGTCGCGCCGGAACCTTGCCGGACTGGCTGCGACCGTCGAGTATGTGCTGGATCGCGGGTTGCCGTTTGCGCTCAACTTCTACCGCGAGAACGACTGTTCCGCCAGCGCCGCCGATCTCTCCTTCCAGGACGACCAGGTCATTGCAGCGATGCGCGAAGCGTTCGCCGTCATTGCCCGGCGCCTCCCGCCCTACAGCCTGCTCGGTGCGCTCATCGACCTGGCGCGACTCGACACGCCGCACGACCGTCCCTGCGGCGTCGGGCATGCGTACCTGGTCATCGACCATCGCGGCGGGGTGGCGAAGTGCCACATGGAGATCGAGCGCACCGTTACTGACGTGGCTGCGCCGGATCCGCTGCGCCTGATCCGCGAGGATGCCGTTGGCATTCAGAACGTGCCGGTTGATGAGAAGGAAGGGTGCCGGACGTGTACGTGGCGCTACTGGTGCGCGGGGGGATGCCCGGCGCTGACGTACCGCGTTACCGGACGGTACGATGTGAAATCGCCGAACTGCCGTATCTACCGGGCGCTCTTCCCCGAAGCGCTGCGACTCGAAGGGATGCGACTGCTACACTACGGTTACACCGCCTCCTCGAACAACAGCGCACGGCTTTCGAGCAGGTCGCGCATTGCGGATTTGCCCAGGCGATAATCGCGCTCGACGGACTCAATAGCGTGTGCGACGACTGCAAGTTGATCGGCGCTGAGCGCTTTCATCTCGTTGTACAATGTATTCTGCGCACGTTGCACCCTGACATCGAGCGGGTTATAGAGTCGGTCGTACTCGAAGGCAAGCGTGTAATGGCGGGTCGTCAGATCGAGCGCATCAGCGGCGGATGTGATTGCTGCAGGCGCTCCTGCGCCGAACAATGCAGCAAGGCGCTCATATTCCCCACTAAGCGCCTGAAGGCGTGACGACGACGGATCTTGCGCGACTGCAAACAGCCAGTCGCCAATCAACATATGGATTCTGGCGAGTTGCGTGAACAGGCGGCGGTTGCGAATATCCGGACCCTCTGCATCAGGTCGTCCGCGCTCAGTAATCATGTATCCGGCAGGGATCGCCTCTTTCGCGCGTTCCAGTCCTTGCACAATACGATCCCACTGTTTAGCGTAGAAGCCGAGATAAGCAATGTTGACCAGCGCATCGACATGACGAAACGCGTTGTCGGTCTGCTGTGCCAAAGTTGCCGCTTGCTCCAGCGCCGCGAGGCTCTCCTGAACCAGTTCTTTGAGATCCTCTCCCGGCATCGGATGATCGCAAATTACGCCCGCCATATCACGCAGAGCGCACCCTTCCTCGATCAACGATTCGATCTGGCGCAACCGGTCGCCTATATCTTCAAAGAGACGGTAAGCTTCTTGCGCATAACGACGTGCTTCACGGAGCACTGCCATGCGATCCTTGGGGTCGTCACCTTTGCGAACTGATCGGCGCAACGCTTCAGCAAGGTTGCGCAGCGCCAGCCCCACACCCAGGCGATACTCGACTGCCTGAAGCAGGCGCAGCGCACGTTCGGCGTTCTCTTTCGCCTCTGTATACTTACCAGCGTAGACGAGCGCTAGTGCATGTGTGGCGTGGCTGAGGCCGGTCAGTGCGCGGTCGCCCAGTTGTTTGCGGATCTCCAGCGCTTCCCCGATCAGCGCCAGTCCATTGGCGCTATTCCCCTCTTCGACTTCAACAAATCCGAGATTATTCAGCGTCCACGCCAGGCAGATCGGGATATCGACCCGCCGCCAGAGCGCAGCGGCGCGGCGGTACGCCTCGATGGCCGGGCGCGTCTGACCGCGGGCGCGCAGGCTGAACCCGCGAGCATGGTACATCAGCGCCAGCAGGCTTTGGGCGCGCCAGCGACGCGCTTCAGAGATGTCGGGCATAGTTGAGCGAACAAGAGGAACCAGGATCTGTTCGGCAGCCTCGAGCAATCGGTCGCTCTCCGCGCTATCCTGGAATTCCTCCTTCGATCTGCCAGTGCGCGCGAGCGCTTCCCACACATTGAGCGCCGCTTCAGTCGTGCGTCCTGCGGTTGCCAGGAGGTCGGGATGTTCCTGGCGCAGGCGCTGCGCTTTCTGCACGACGCCATCGTAGTCGTTTTCGGCATAGAGACGGGCAACCGGGCGAATGGCAGCAACGCCCTGCACCACTTCGCGTTCCAGACCGTCGATGTGCGCCTGTTCTCCTGAAGGGTCGCGTTCATCGAGAAACGCCAGGATCTCCGCCTGCAACTGAATATCGAGCATGGTATTGCCGGTGAACACGGCATAGAAGGTATCGCGGAAGTACTCACGGAATCCTTCGAGCGGGTTGAGGCGCAAATGGTAAGAAAGCTGGTCAATCAGCAGTTGCTGGATCTCCTGCTGAACGGTTGCGATACGATCATAATCGATGCGCAGCGTAGCACCGACAGCGCGCTGCGGTTGTTCAATCGGCGCGTACAGGTTGTCGAGCTTTGCGTGGCGCTCGTTGATCTGTTGCGCATACCACTGAATGATGGCAGTGTTGACGCGCTCCGCTTCGGGGGCATCGTCCGGCGCGCTGTAGATCTGCCGCTGCAGGATGGCGTACATCTCGTCGTGCAGGAAGAAACGCTCGCCGCGCACCTTGACGAACGACAGTCGCTGGATTCCGTCGAGACGTTTATGCGCCTCATCAGGTGAAATGCCAAGGAGATGCGCCAGCAATCCGGCATCCACGCCTTTCGGCGCGCGTCCCAGGATCTGGAGAGTGTCCTTGATCGGTCCGGCCTCCATCATGCGCGCAATCAGTTGCTCTTCGAGCAGCGCACGCGCATACGCTGGATCGGTCCCGGTCTCGAAAATCCCTGGCAACCTGCCAAATCCGGCGATGCTGATGTAATCCGCCAGCAGCGCCAGCAGGATCGGCAACCCGCCCGAATATTCATACACCTGGCGTCTGCGCTCGGGCGTCAGGCTGCGCAGCGTGTCGGCGACCGCCTGTTCGCCAGCGTCTTCGGCTGCCTGCGCCACTGCGTCGAGATAGGCGTTCGTTTCATCTGCGGTGAATGGCTCGACTTCCAGCGGCGTCAGATGGAGTGAGGGTCGACGCTGAAGCGCTGGAAAGAGATGCTTGATCTGATTGCGTCCGGCGATCAGGAGGGTGACATTGCCCCAGTTGGGCAGCGACTCGACCAGCCACGCCCACGCTGGCGCCACCTGGAAGGGCGGACGCTGGTCGCTGGCGCCATAGGCGACGCGCTCGAGCGTATCGAGCGCGATCACCACGCGCTGGCTCTGCGAGAAGCGATTGAGGTCGGCGACGAATGCCTGCAAAGCCTCCCTGGTGAGCGCCGCAATCTGCCTGACATCGCCGGAAGCCTGCACTTTGCGCTGCTCATCGCGCGCCTTCTCAAACGTGCGAAAATCCCCGCCCGTTGCGACACCGAGCGAGTCGTACATCGCGGCAGCCAGATCGAGACTGCTATGGTAGCGAATGTCGTACAGATCGATCAGGCGCTGTGCCGGATACATGGCGCCAGCAGATGGCCGCGTCAACGCATCCCGCAGAATGCGCGTCTTGCCAATGCCGCCGGGTCCGTACAGCGCCACAACTGATGGACCGGCAGCAGTGCGGATTGCGGCATCAATCTGCTGGAGGATCGTCTCGCGCCCGATCAGATTGGGCGTTGCCCACGCACCGGTGTAGCGTTCACTTTCAGGCATGGGAACCTCCCGTTCACGTCACGTCAACGGTGGTCGCGTCAGTTGCGCCTCGCAGCACCCCTGCGTGAAACGCAGCGCGATCACGGTAATGCGCACTCTTGTACTTATCTCCCCATTCCTGATACAGAGCCGCAGCGCGTTCGTGCAGACGCTTCCACACATTGGGATGGGCGAGTTTCAGATACGTTTCGAGCACTGCGCGCACTGCTTCGTCCAGTGCGTAGCGTTTATCCTGCCAGCGCACCAGGTTGGTTTCGAGCAAACGATCCCGCAGTTTGCGCACTGCCGGCAGTTCGTATTCCGGTCCTTCGGGCTTGCCGTTGCGCCGCACCGCCAGGAGATGGGGCATTTCATTCTCGCGGAATCCGTCTTTGAGCACGCACAGCGCCTCGAACGCCTCGCGCAGGGTGCGGCGGTCGTCCGCCGGAACGACTTCGAGCAGACGGTCGGCGACCTGTTCAAGAATCTCGACATCGATCAGCGTCTGATCAAGGGCGTCCGCCAGGCGTTCTGCGTTATTGCGCTGATCGTCCGGCAGCCTGTCGAGCGCCCGGCGCACAAGCGCAAGCGCGAGCAGATGATTGGTCAGCGGGTATCCGCCGCCCGTCTCGATCACTTGCTGCGCCAACCGTGTGAGCGCATCGTCGGAGAGTTGATTGACCGTTGCTGGCAGACCAGAGGCGTCGCGCAATGAACGGCGGATCTGATCGACGACCTGTTCGAGGCGGAAGGGTTGGAGCGGTTGTTCTTCGTGCTCGGTGCGCAGGTAGGGCGACTTCCAGAGGTACGGTCGTCCGCGCCCGGTCATGACAATCAGCACGCGCGGCAGCGCCGCCAGCGTTGCCAGTACATGCCGTTCCAGAGCGTCGAGAAACGTATGGTTCGCTTCAAAGACCGAATCGAAAAGCAGACAGAGCAAGAGGCTCGATTCCTTCTCCAGTTTTTGCTTCACATCCATCGCCAGCCATGCGGAAAGATCACGCACAGGGGCGAAAGGAGCGCGGACAACGCCCAGCCGTTCTGTCAGCCAGTTCAGTAAGCGCCGCAAAACCGGTTCAAACTTTTGCTCATCGCCATTAGCAACAAGTGCAACTTCGTCGCGAGTGATATGCCACTCTCCTGCTGGCGCAGTTTCTCCAATAACATTCACAGGCGGGGTCAGATTGATCAGAAACGAAACAATGCGGCGCTGCGGCAACAGGCGTGGCGCTTCTTCGCTCAACACATGTCGGTGCAGGTGGAACGCCAGCCAGCTTTTACCCAGACCGCGTTCGCCACGAAAAATGATCGTTCGCGCATGTTCGGTTTTTCCATCTGCAATTCCTCGAAGAGCATCCGTTACATGTTTGATTTCAGTTTCACGATTGACAAACAGCTCCGGACGGTATGCCGGAGATTCGGGCAGAGTCATACGATCCTCCCTTCCCTGAGTCGGAAGCGGCATTTGCTGCAAGAGCAGGCGGACGCTTGCTTCCGGACGGGATTGACTGCAACGACTCTTAAACACTCGACGCCGACCCTTGCAGGCGCGACGCCGCGTGGAGTTGATACCAGTTGATCGCGTGGCGTATATCGTCTTCATCGAGCTGTCCCCCGTCTGTGCGTGCTGCATGGTGCAGGAGCGCGCGCCGCGTGACCTGAAGCGCAGCGCGCGGCAGCGGCGCAATGGCATCGACAATCTGCCGCTCCACATCGGTGAGCGCCGGTGTGCTGATCGCATCAAGCGACTCGAATCGTCCATCAGAGGCGGCAAATATACGCTTGCGCAACAGTTCGACCAGAAGATCGGCATTCCAGACGATATGGGCAATACAGGCGGTCATGATGCGGGTGGAGAGATAATCAGCAATATGCGGTTCAATGATGTCAGGTGCAAACAACTTAATAAAAACGCTCCAATCAGCCCATGTTTTTGAAGAATCAAAAAGATCGGCGACCCATTGCAGCGCCAGTCGGCTTTCCGCCTGATTTTCATAGATAGCATCAATACCATCAATGAGAAGCAGAACATGACTGAACCCAAGCGCACTGGTCACCAGATCGACGAATAATTTGAACTGTTCTTCCGGTTGACCACGAACAGCATTGGCATCGGTCTTCTCGATTACATCGCAGAAATGGCGGAGCGCATCAGGCTGTGGCGGCGCGGTGAGCGCATAGGTTCGCTCCAGCAGCGGGGTCAACCCGGCAGGCGTACCGGTCTCGCGTAAAACGTCCAGGTAATAATTGAGCGGACCGGGCAATCCGGCGCGCAACAGTCCGGCGATAGCGCGAATATCGGCGGAAGACGCCCGCAATAACCGCTCCGGTCGAAATGCAAGACCAGTGAGCAACGCGCACGTTCCGGCTTCGAGCAGCAGACGCAGATGCTGGTCTGCGGTTGGCGGTTTGCCCGTGAGCGGCGCCGCGCCCAGGTTATACGGCAGCGGGAAGGGATACGCGCCGCCAATATCGTACCAGCACGTGCGGGTGACGGCGACGCGTGTCGCGGTTTTGCCGCCTCCCGGCGGCGCAAAAATGATCGTTGGCGCGGCGTCCCAGGCGGTGCGGAAGATGGCGAGGTTGACCGTATACTCAGAGAGGTGCGGATCGCTCGAGGCTTCTAAATGAACATAAGGATCGAACCGTAGACCGAGGCGCTGAAACCAGTCGGTGCGCAGGGTCTGGTCTACGGGAAAATTGTCTGCCAGAGAAACCATAACCAATCCAAAGGTGTAAAGAATTTTTACAAACCAAAGCGGTCATGAAAGTGATCAGGCATGGACCTTTGCTGATAGCAACAATGTTCTTCTTATGGCATCAGAATGCGATAGAACGCTCGTTCGCAGTCCGCCGTGCAGTGTGTAAACCTTACACAGTATAGCGCGTCGCACAGAGCATCTTTGTGGCGCATGGCTGTCACATGCGTCACTCCATCCTCACCGAAACCTCACACGAAGTGACACGGATCTTATGAGTGGCACAAATGTTTTTACACATGAACGCAGGGAAGCGGCCACTCGCCTGGATGCCTTTTTCGCCCTCACCCCCTGCCCCTCTCCCGCAGCGCGGGAGAGGGGCGCTTGTGGCATCTTTGCGCCTTTGCGCCTTTGTGAGCGCTTGTTTGAACGTGGAGTGGCGCACTACAATGCATTCTCCAGCTTCACGCCCCAGCCGCGGTCAGTCAGAATATAGACCGGGTGGCGCGGATCGGGTTCGATGATTTTGCGCAGACGCAGCAGCGCATTATCGAGCACATTGTTCCAGTCGGCAGGGTCTTCCCAGCCGCGATCGTGGTGAGCGCGCGGTTCTTCGGCAAGCCCCTGGTAGGCGCGATAGTAGAGTTCACTGCGCGGCACGCGCCGCGTGCGGTTCTCGTACAGGTAGCGGAGCAGACGGTAGGGGCGCGGTTGCAATCCGCTGATCTCGGCATCGCCAATGAACACGCGGTCAGTGGCAAGGTCGATAAACAGGCGCGGAGGATGAGTGCGCTGCACCTCACGCCAGGCGTCGCGCGAAAGGGGTTGGGACGCGCCGGATGTCAGAAAGGCGTCGACCAGCGGACGGATGAGTTTGAGCCAGCCGCGCGGCGTGCCGCCGCCGTAGCGTTGCAGCCATGCGCGCACCCCGTCGTCTGCAGCGCACAGGTCGCCAAGCGTCGCTTGCGATCTGCCGATCTTCGCCGCGATATGACGTTCGGTAATCAGAGTCAACTGGTCTGGCGTCCATGAGAGGGTGTAGAGATCGACACGTCCTTTGACGGCGCCCCAACTGCTGGCAATGACCGGTTCCAGCGCGCGCGGCGCGAACATCTTGATTGCAAAGCCATTCAGATCGAAGAGTTCGAGCGTCGAAAGAATGGCGCGCAGCAGATCAGACAGAGAAGACTCTGCACTGTGCAGCCACGGCTCAAACCCATCGACCATCACCCACACCCCGCGCAGACCCATCCGCTGGAGCGTCGTCGTCAGAAGGGCGATGATGCGTTGTTCGGCGACCTCTGCGTGCAACACCGGCGACGCGGGATCGGTGACCAGGCGACGGGAGAGGGATCGTCCTTCTGCAGATTCGATCTCCTCTTCGATGACCTCCAGCAGATGGCGCCGGTCGTGATCTGCGAAGGTCTGGATAAACCAGTGCGCAGCCATTTGCGCCGTCGGCGGCGCGTCGTGAAACAGGTGCGGGTGGCGGGCGAATGTCGTGAGCAACATCTCGGCGCAGGCTTCCAGCGCCTGACGCACGAAGAGGCGCACGGCAGGGCTGCCCTGGACCCCCTCGAATGGATCCGGCTGCCAGTGAACGACCAGGATGGTCGGCGGAGCCTGTTCCGGCATCGCCTGGCGTGTCAGCGCCAACCGCAGCGCTGTCTTGCCTGAGCCGCCATCACCGAATACCACAAACGAGCGCATACTGGCATACGCCGCATACTGCGGCGGCTCGACGAACACCGCCGGTTGCAGACGCGGTTCACGCTCCGCTGACAGGGCATCGAAGGCTTCAGCGGCTATGCTGTGGCGATCCGGTTCCATTATGCATCCATCAGGGCGGCTTTGAAATCGCTCTCGTTCAGGAAGAGATAGTCCGGATCGTTCGGATCGGGATGACTGTCGAGATGATGCGCAAGCGCGCGCCGACAGATCGCCAGTGCACGTTCAAACGAACCGTGCGCATACTTGAGCGTGTCGAGCAGAAACTCCTCTTCCTTTTCCTTCAATGCGATATCTTCCATTTCGACCAGATCGATCAAGGTTTGCGCGGGTCCATCTGCGCTGGCAACTGCGACATTCAGCAGATCGAGCAATTCGTGTTCTGACCATTGCAGAGCGATGGTCCAAACCGGGGTGAACATCGGTCCGTGCGCTGGCGAAGTCACGATGGTCCACGTGACTCCGGCATCCTGCACTTCAAACAGCACATCGACGAGCGGACCGGCGTGTTGGTTTCTGGTATCATCAACGACAATCAGGCGCGTGTGATCGACCCCTGGCGGACGGATCGCCAGCCAGTTGAGGTACATACCGGGATGCAGCGCTGCTTTATCAATGCCGGTCAACAAGTCGTCGAGTCGTCGCAGGACAACCTGATCTTGAGAGTCGTTCTTCAACCCGGCGCGCCGGAGTCGCTGCCGCAACGCCTTCGGCGAACCGCTAATCCACACGAGCCATTCCGCCAGCAGCGCCTGTTCATCGTCTGGCAGCCACAGCAACACTTCTGGCTGAACGGCGATCAAACGAAGCCATGCCGTTCCTGCCGACTGCGCCAGATGGTGTATCGCCTCGCTGCGCCCGGTCGCATGCTGATCGGACAGTTTGACCATGACCGGCATCCGTCGCTCGATTGATTTACGCAGTTCGTTATAGAGCGCAACTGCGGCGCAGTAGCGATCAAAGCCGTGATCGATGATGATGAGCGACTCCGCTCGTATTATAGTCTCTTGCCGTGATCGTTGCAGATCGACCCCCTTCAGAAACCCCGGACAGCTCAATAACTCGCGCGCATCGAACGGGTGTATCTTCAGCTCATTGGCGTGCAGCCAGGCGTCAACCGGCTCCGGTCGAGCGACTGTTCCAGGCGCAGGCGGGATCGGCGGCCACGCGATCGCCCACGGGAAATGATCCGTCAGACGCCCCCGTATCCGTAAATCGCCGGTCGCCAGTTCGCTGAGTTCGGCAGCGCCAGGTTCATTGCCAGGCGCACGCATGAACTGCAGCAGGCATTGTTTCGCTTCATGTCCATCAGGTTGAGATGCCAGCATCTCGAGCGCAGCCGCTGCGAGTTCACGTGCATCCTCCGGGAAGCGCTGAAGCAACCCCCCACACACGCGCAGGATGGTTTCAACCTGCTGCCGGTCTGCCGTGCGCGCATCAGGCAACTGGCGCGGAAGACTCTTGAGTTCTTCATAGTTCGAAGCATATGCCCGAAAGACAAAGTCGAGCGCGGTATTGCAGCGCTGGATGTCACCGTTGCGATAGTACTCCGCTGCTTCGTGGAGCAGATGTTTCACACGCTCCTGCGTTGCCCTGTTGGTCAGTTGCTGTTCGTGCTTTTTGAGCGTTTCGCGCAATTCGTGACGCACCTGCTCCTCCCAGCCCTGCTCTGCTTCCTGTTCCAGCGCCCGGGACGCAAGCGCCCATTCCAGCAAATCGCGATCAAAGAGGTCGCGCAGTTCGCGAATGCGATCGCGCTGCTGGTTGACGCGCGTCTGTCGTCCTTCGTTGAGCAGTTGCCAGCCGATGCCGAGCACGGCTGACGCCACTGCCAGCGCCAGCCCGGCGTCGCCGAAGAAACGGCGCCTGAATACGCGCCAGTAGAACGCCGTTTGCGATTCACGTGCGAGGGTCAACCTCAGAGGCTCGTTCAGCAACGCCTGTCCGGTAACATCACGGACGATCATATCAACGATCAGCCGCTCGCTCTTGTTCGATGCCAGCGGTTGAATGCGCATTAACTGCGGCAGCGATCCGCTATCGCCGCGCAACGTCAGTTGCGGCGCAATCGGCATTCCGGCGGCATCGACAAACAACACGGCGCTGCTGCTCAGTTCGACGGTGAAGGTCAACGGCGCAGCGCCGGCATCCCGTTCGAGCCAGACGGTCAGTGTCAAGGGGTCGGTCTCTGGCGTTTCAAAACGCAGCGTGTGCGGGTAACGGACGAAGAGGGAATGTCCAGTAAGCGGCGCCGAAACAGTGGCGGATGCCTGACGTTCGACGATATCCTCCTCAATCCCGGCGAGGGTGGCGTAAAACACGAGAGAAATAGACACCCCCAGAAACACGACGGGCCACAACCGTTCCTTCCAGCGCTGCGCCGTCGCGGCGCCAGCATACGTTCGGATGTGCAGCCAGATGACGATGCTGATCACAACGATGAGGATTGCGGGCAATACCCAGAGCGCTGGCAGCATGTTCGCTCCCCCTTCTACGGGTGTGTACACCCTCAAATATGTATGTTAGCATGCCGGTAAAGGGGGAGGAAGGTTGAAGGTTGAAGGTTGAAGGTTGAACGTTACAGACGCGCGTCAGGACATTGAACGTTGAACATTAGCCTGGTTATCTTATCCCCAACAGACGCGCGCGCAGGGTGTCAACGGCGCCCGGCAGCGCGTATTGCGCGTAAGGGTCGCCTGGCGCGCCAACGCTGACGTAGCTGGCGTCGAGCGTGTAACGTTCGATCTGATCGGGGGTAAAGTCGCGGAACGCCCATGCCAGACCGAGGAGTTGCGTCTCCGGGATGTCGGTGACCACGTAGCCGCGCAGCGCGGTCATCAGTGCGGCGATGCTTTCCAGGCGCCCGACGACATCGCGCTCACGCACCTGCGCGAGCGCCGCGACAATAACCGCCTGCTGGCGCTTCATCCGTTCCCAATCGCTGTCCATGTGCCGGATACGGGCGTACATCAAGGCGCGCGCGCCGTCCATATGCTGAACGCCAGGGCGGAAATGCGCAACGGTATACCCGTAGTCCATCGTCGGATAGAGCGGATCGTAGAGTTCCGCCGGCACATCAATCGTCACGCCGCCAATGGCGTCGATTGCGCCAATGAAGCCGTTGAAATCGATGGTGACGGTGTAATCGATTGGGATGGATAGAAACTCGCTGATCGTGCGCCGCGTGAGCGCGACCCCTCCGCCAAGCGCCGGGTTCAGTTCACCGTAAACTGTCGCAGCATTGATCCGCGCCCAACCCCATCCCGGAATCGGCGCCACCAGGTCGCGCGGCAGCGAGAGGAGCGCAACCCGGCGACGCTCTGGTTCGATGCGCGCCACGATGATTGCATCAGCGCGCGCCGGGAACGTTTCTCCCGGTCGTCGGTCGATGCCCAGCAACAGCACATTGATTGCCGCACCCGGCGGCGGCGCTCGTTGAGGCGCGTTCGCCAGCGTCGGGAGCGGGACGAGCGGCGGGGTTGGCGCTCCCGGACGATAATCGGGGCGCAGCGGAATGGGTGTGATGGTCGGCGGGATCGGTGATGGCGCCGCAATGGTCGGCGATGGCGCCGCCGGAGCGACTGGCGCGAGCGACTCTTCCGCCGCTGCAGCGGTCGGGCGCGGCGACTCCGAGGGTTCGGCGGGATGCGTCAGCGCTTCGGTTTCACGAGGCGATGCGGTTGTTGTGGAACGGGCGTATGCCCACGCTGGCGGCGGTACAGTCGGCGGTATGAGGGTCGCCAGTTCCGGCGGGATCGTCGCAGGCGGCGCGACCCGCGCATGATCAGCGTTGCCTGCCATTGCGCCGATGCTGCCTGCGATGGAGGCGAAAGCTATCGCCAGCCGCCCGACGAAGATAATCCCCAGGACAGCGGCGATGCCTGCCAGCGCCAGACTTACGTTCCGGATCGCATGCGCTGTTTGCCGGGATCGCCGGGAGGGCCGCGCTGGTGAAGGCGTGGACGCATCAAGCGGGGTCTCCAGGAGTGAGGTGAGCATCTCGTCGCTGCTGTGCATGCGGTATGCCCGACACGCAGGGCAGCGCGCAAGATGGAATCCCAGCGCGCGCCGGTCAGAGCGCGTAGAACCCGGCGTGATGCCGCGATTGATCAATCGCCGCGCTTCGTTGCAGTCCAGCATCCGATGTTCCATACCACCGCGGCATCATCGTTCAATCAGGCGACTGCGCTTTACAATTCTGCCATGCTCGGCTAGAATCGCGCTGCACAATTGATGACATATTCGTAACACATATGAAGCTGATTGTCCAGATCCCCGTGCTCAACGAGGCTGAGTCGATTGCGCGCGTCCTCGCCGATATTCCGCGCGAGATTCCCGGCATCGATAGCGTTGAAGTGCTGATCATCGACGACGGGTGCACCGATGATACCATTGCCGTTGCGCTGGCGCACGGCGCCGACCACGTGGTGCGCCACACCAGTCGCAAAGGGCTGGCGACCGCCTATCAGACCGGCATCGACACGGCGCTGCGCCTCGGCGCCGATATTATTGTCAATACGGATGGAGACAATCAGTATCCGGGTTATGAGATTCCCCGCCTGATCGCGCCGATCCTGGCAGGGCAGGCGGATATGGTGATCGGCGACCGTCAGATCGAGAGCAATGCGCATTTTTCGCCGTTGAAAAAGGTGTTGCAGGTGGTCGGCAGCAGTGTGGTGCGCTGGGCTTCGGGCACGAATGTGCCAGACACGGTAAGCGGCTTTCGCGCGCTCTCGCGTGAGGCGGCGCTGCGCACGTTTGTCACGAGTGATTTTTCGTACACGGTGGAAAACCTGATCCAGGCGGGCAAGCGGCGCCTGACGATCCAGACGGTGCCGATTTCGACCAATCCGGTGCGCCGCGCATCGCGGTTGCACACTGGCAACTGGAACTTCATCAAGCGGCAGGCGTCCACGATTGTACGCACCTACACGGCATACGAGCCGCTCAAGACGTTCACCTACATTGCGCTGCCGTTCCTGATAGCTGGAGTTCTCTTTCTGGGACGCGCGCTGTACGTCTACCTGATGCGCCGACTGGTCGATAACTTCCCGCAGGACAACGCCCAATCGCTGGCGGTCGGCAGCACGGCGCTCATTCTTGGCTTCATTATCTTCCTCATCGGTCTCCTGGCGGACCGAATCGGCGGAACGCGGCGCCTGATCGAGGAAGTGCTCTACCGAGTCCGCTCGCAGGAAATTGCCGACCTGGCATGGCGCCGAGAAATGCAGGCGCGCCTGGATCGCCTCGAACAGCGCCTGGCGGAGAGCCAGGAGGCGAGAGCAGGGGAGGATGACAGGTTGAACGTTGAACGTTGAACGTTCAACATTCAACGTTCTTGCTCACCCAAAGAATATCGACCGTCGCGCGGCGGTGCGTTCGTCGAGCAACGACTGGATCCGGCGCTGCACCAGATCGTTGAGCTGCGCAAGCGTTACCGGATCGTCGGCAGCCTCAGCGCCGTAAGCGGATGGATCGATCGGCGTATCGAAGATGATCGACCATTTGCTTGGCAGCGGCGTGATGCCCAGCAGACCGAACCACGGGAAGAGCGGCGTCAACGGGAAGTAGGGCAGGTTCAGCAGTTGGGCGACGGGGCGGACGTTGATCAGCATAGGGTAAATCTCTTCCGCGCCAATGACCGCGACGGGAATGATCGGCGCCCCAGCGCGCAGCGCAACCCGGATGTATTCGCGCGCATCGAATCCGGTCAGTCGGTAGCGGTTCCAGAAAAGCTTCCCCGCTCCCTGCGCACCCTCTGGAAATGCACAGACGAGTTGCCCGTCGTCCAGCAGGCGCGCAGCATTCTCAGGCAGCGCGGGCGCCTGACCGAACGCGGCAAGGGCTGGCGCCAGACCGGGC
>JAUQOW010000417.1 GCA_030550675.1 Chloroflexota bacterium | reverse complement strand
CGCTCAACGGCACCCCGCGCTGCGCCAGCAATGCGGCGAAGTCGTCCAGGCTGAGCGGCGGCAACTGATATTCCCGGCACGGCGTCCGCAGTTTGAGCGGAATCAGCGTGTCGTCGGGGCGCGTGCCGATCACCATCACCACCCCTTCAGGCAACTGTTCCGGCAAAAAACTGAGGTCGCGCTGACCGATGCGCTCGTCAACCGGAATCTGGTCGAGACCATCGATGATCAGGGTCAGCGGACGCTGCTGGCGCAACCGCTCCAGCAGCGCCACAAGACTGTTGTGGAGGGTGATTGCGCTGGCGGCGTCGGAGAGATAGGTCAGCGCCTCCTCTTCCAGCCTGTGCTGCGTCAGCAGTTCAGCAATCAGATGACCGAGCAGCGCCGCCTGTTCGGCGGGACCGGGGGTGAAGCGGATGAAGTACGCCGGGATCGGCGGGTCGGCGTCTTTGAGCAACTGCGCCAGGATGGCGCTCTTGCCCTGCCCGGCCACGCCAGTGACGAGCAGGTAGCCGCCGGTAGGACGGAGCTGGTCGACATGCTGCCGAATCTCCTGCAGCTCCTGCGTCCGCCCGACGAAGCCGGTCTGCAACTCGGCAGCGCGAGCCAGGCTATCGCCCGA
Organism: Chloroflexota bacterium; assembly: GCA_030550675.1. Taxonomy (GTDB): domain Bacteria; phylum Chloroflexota; class Chloroflexia; order Chloroflexales; family Roseiflexaceae; genus Roseiflexus. Next base: position 2,046 of record JAUQOW010000417.1, on the reverse strand, counting down.
ACGCCAGCGCTTGATCAGCGCCTGCGCCTCGGCGTGGCGGCGTTGCCGTTCGGCGGCCGCGCGCTGCGCTTCCAGCCGCGCGCGATGGTCCGCCAGCACCAACCGATAGTTACCCTCGATTAGCGGATAGGGCTGCTGAGGATGGCTGGCAAACCACTGCTTCAGCCAGTCGTCAATTTGACTGATCGTGACTTCACCATTGCTGACCAGCTCCTCGCCGCGCAGCACCCGCAGCAGCGCCTGCGTCAGCAATCCGCCTGCCACGTTCTCATGCGCCGGTTCGCCGGGGCGGTTGGCGGCGATGATCGCGCGCAGCCGGTCAGGGGGCGCGGCGGAGCGCTTCCCTTCGGTCTTGTACTGCTCAATCGCCTTGCGCAGGTATACGACCAGCGCATCTTTCCCGGCGTTGAAGATGTCGCCGGCAAAGCAGCAATCGAGCACAATCACCACGCTGCGCGGCTCGGCGGCTTCGTAAACCTGGTGGTAGAGCCAGCGCAGCGAGAGGAAGCGGGTGTCGTCGATTGCCGCGTCATCAGCCTGAAAATCGGCAGTGGCAAGGAAGGTCTCGGAGCCGCCAGCGCCGAGCGTGACCGGCACGCCATGACCGCAGAAGGCGATAAGCAGATCGCGTTGCTGCTGCCGGGCTTGTTTGCGAAGCGCAATGATCTGCTCCCGCACCCTGGTCGCCGTTGCCTCAGCGCCGCTCAGAAGCGTCACCGCAAAACCGCACTCCGGCGCCGCCAGCGCCGCCGCCAGCGCCTGCGCATCGCCTTCGGCGCTCTGCAACTCAGCCAGATCAGGGTCAGCGGCGCGGTTGACGCCGATGATCAGCGCGTGCTTCGACGTATTGCCATTTGGCGCGGTCATCACCCGTCACCCGTCTCTCATCACTCGTCACCTGTCACCTGTCACTCATCACTCACCACTCACAGCGTCTGTGGCGGCGGCGCCACCTGAACCTCAATCGTCGTCTGCGCCGGGTCGAGTTCTACAGGCAGATGCTCTCTCAACAGGCGCTCCAGCAGCGCCTGGTCGCTGTCGGGGGGCACGGCGGTTTCGGCGGCGCCGTACCGGATGACGACCACTACCGGCGGCTGGCGGTCGGGCGTTTTTGAGGACGAGAGTTTCTTCACTTCGTTGAGCAGTTGGGCGACGCTGAGGATCAGCGTGGCGAGCGGCAGCAGCGGCTGCGCCGCGCCCGCAGCGGCGATCAGCCACTGGTAGAGGTCGCCGCCGCGCGTCCCGTCGTAGACCGGTTCGATGCGCTGGTTTGCGGCGCGCAGCCCTGCCGTGACGCTGCGCGCCACGTCGCCGACGACGGCGGGGCTGGAATTGGCGCCGGGAGCGGCGCGGAATACGAGCCGGAAGCCGGGTTGATGGATCACAGGCGCCTCCCGTGTGCTGCGGATTCGGTTTTGCCCACAATTATAGCGTATGCTGGTTGATCACACCGAACGCTGTTTCAGATGTGCATGCGACGAATGGCGGCTTCGGCGGCTGTGCTGAGGGTGTGGCGTGGGCGTATGGAAAGCGACTCAGTCGTTGCGCCGGTTCCCGTTTCAGACGGGAGCGCCGCGAAAAGGCGCTCGGGCGCAAAGACTTCGCGTGTGAAGATCTCTCATACAACCTGACCTGTCTTGTGCGCGGTCTCAGACGCCGGAAACTCGACCTGGACATTGTCTGCTTTTGTCGGTTCCGGTCATTCGCCCCTTCTCGGATGTGATTATCGCACGCGGGATTGCATGATGTCCGACCACATATCCGCTGCTGTGACGCCGACCGATCTGGCGGCGCTGGCTGCCGAAGCCGCCGCCTACGCCGCCCGGGCCCGCGCCGCCGCCACTCTGCGCGCCTATCGCGCCGACTGGCGCGACTTCGCCGCCTGGCGCCAGGAGCGTCAGACTTCCGCTCTGCCCGCCGCGCCGGACGCCGTCGCGCTCTACATCACCGACCTGGCGCGCACGCGCGCGGTGTCCACCATCCGGCGCCGCCTCGCCAGCATCGCCCAGGCGCACCGCGCCCAGGGGCTGGAGTCGCCGACCGGCG
>JAUQOW010000416.1 GCA_030550675.1 Chloroflexota bacterium | reverse complement strand
TTGAGTTGTTCGGCGCGGTCCTCGGCAAGCCGCGCCACCGTCGGTTGCGTGGCGTACCAGAAGCGCGCGCCGTCCTGGTACAGGTAGGTCGCCTGCGCCGCCAGCCGTCGCAGCGCGTCGCCGAAAACCAGCGGCGACTCGCCGGGCATGACGCATCCCAGAGTAATGCGCCGCTCTTCGATGCCACGGTGCGCGGCAGCGGTCGGCGCCGACCCCAGGTAGATCGCGCGCGCCACCCGCCGCGTCGCGCCGAGCCGGCCGAGATGCGCCTGTTCAGCGTCGATTTTGAGCGGCAGCGCATTCGGTCCGTCCACGTCGCGCTCGATGATCGGCGCCCAGTTGTCGGAGAGGTAGCGCGTCAATTCAAACTGCACGCGCGGATCGTCAATCGGGATCGTGGCAGGCAGGATGAGCGGGTTGCGGTCGCCCTTCTCCCACAGGCTGTGGATGACCGCCGCCATCAGGCGCAGCACGCCGCGGGTGCGCTGGAACTTCACCAGGGTTGACCAGCCGCCGTAGAGTTGGTCGAACACCTCCGGGTGGATCGGGTATGCCGCCTGGATGCGCCGCTCATAGTCGCCGCTGGCGCACTCGGCGGGGAACGCATCGCGCTGCGCCCGGTAGAGGTCGGCGAAGGCGCGCGCAGTGACATCGCGCTGCTTGTAGGCGTCGGGTCCAGCCAGCGGCTCGAACAGTCGCCGCCGCACGATCTCGAAGCTTTCCTCAGCCGTCGCCGGTCGCCATGCGGATTCGAGGCGCCCGATGACGTTGCGCAGCCGGTCGAGCGCCTCGCGCCCGCGAATGCCGCCGACTTCGGCGTCTTCCACGTGCGCTGCGCCGGATGTGTCCGACGCAGGGAGCGAGATGACGAGCAGGCAGGCGCGCGCCAGTTTCGCCGATTCGGTCAGCGCCTGGGCGAAGGAGAATTGGGTCTCGAAATTGCCGCCCGGCAGGTCGCCGGAGTCGTGCAACTGCCGCGCATACGCGACCCATTCATCAATCAGGATCAGGCACGGTCCGTAGTCGTTGAACAGCGCGCGCAGCGCATCGCCCGGACTGGTCGCCCGTTCATCGTCGGCGGCGATGCGGGCATACGCGTCGCGCCCGCCGAGCTGGTACGCCAGTTCGCCCCACAGCGTGCGCACGACGGTTCCATCCGGCTTGCGCACCGGGTTGCCGGGCGAGATTTTGTTGCCGACCAGCGCCACCCGCCGCACTTGCGGCAGCGCCGTCACCCCTGCTTCTGCCAGCAGCGCATCGACGCCGGGCAGGCGCGCCGGCGCCACGCCGGAGAAGAGGTGGTAGAGCGCGAGCATCGCGTGGGTCTTCCCGCCGCCGAAGTTCGTCTGCAACTGCACGACCGGATCGCCGCCGGCGCCGGAGAGGCGCTGCACCGCGCCGGTGAGCAGGCGGCGCAGGCTGTCGGTCAGGAAGGTGCGGCGGAAGAACTCCTGCGGATCGCGGTATTCGTCGCTCCCTTCGCCCAGGTGCACCTGCCAGAGGTCGGCGGCGAACTCCGCCTGCTGGTAGCGCCCGCTGGCGACATCGGCGTGCGGCGTCGCCACCTCGCGCCACGGTTTGAGCGCGCCCTGCGCTGCGGCTTCGATCAGCGACCCGCCCGCCTTGCGTTTCTCGCTGCGCACCTGTTCGGCAAACACCAGCCGCCGCAGTTCGAGTTTCATGCGGTTGACCTCGTCGGCTTCGGGGGCGGAAATTGCCGTCAGCAGCCGCGCCATCGAATCAAGCGCGCGGTCGGCGTCGTCGCTCGAAAAAGGTTGCTGATGCGCCCACTTGTTGCGCCAGTCGCGCAGTTCGCTCACCAGGCTGCGCTCAGCGAAGCCGAGGGTCTGGCGGAAGACGTCGTTCCACGCATCCCACATCAGTTTCAGCAGGTTCGCAACATCCCATTCGGCAATCGGCTTATTCGCCAGCAGCGGATCGTCGAGGAAGCGGCGCATGGTTTCGGGCGCAAGCGCGCCGCGGCGGAAAGCGTCCTGCACCTCGCGCTCCACATAGGGCGCAAGCCCGGCGCGCAGCAACTCCAGTCCTTTGCCAACCCGCTCCTGATTCGTTGGCGCCATCGTGTTCTCCTTATTCATCGAAGAGCGACTGCTGGGCAGGGATGGATGCACGTCGCTCCTGCGCCAGCCGCACAATTTCGGACCAGCTTTGCACCAGCGCATTGTACGCCAGCGCCTCCTGCGCGCGCTTCCTGCGCTCGCAGATGGTGTAGAGACGGTATGCCAGTTCGCGGGCAAGGTCAACCGCGCCGCCCATGCGCGCCGCCAGTTCCGCCGCTTTCATCTCGCCGTCGGTCATCAGCGCGTGCGCCAGCAGATGCACCGCCAGCCAGGGGTTAGGAGAGAGGAGTGAGAAGTGAGGAGTGAGAGGCGAGGAGAGAGGGGAGAGGAGTGAGGAGTGAGAGATGTTCACTCCGCTCCCCGCTCGCTCCTCTTCCCTCTCTCCTCTCACTCCTCTTCCCTCACTCCTCTCCCCTCTCGCTTCTCTTCCCTCACGCCTCTCACTTCTCTCCCCTCTCACTCCTCTTCCCTCACTTCTCAGTTCTTCGGGGCGGAGCAGGCGCACGGCGCCGCGTTTGGCTTCGACCATGCCGAGCGCGACCATGCGGTCAATGCTGGTGGCGCGCGCTTTGCTGAGGGTTTCCGCCACACCGAACTCC
>JAUQOW010000415.1 GCA_030550675.1 Chloroflexota bacterium | reverse complement strand
AATGCAGCGATTGCAGCAACCGGCAGCGCATTGTCCAGCAGTGGACGCGCTCTCAGCCCGGTGTCCGTCCTGCGCGGGTCAGATGCAACGCACCGTCCCTGGCAGGCGCCGTCCCGTGCCGGTCAGGGCGCGACGCAACGTTATGACCAAGAATGCTGGCGATGCACCGGTGAGCGCCGCGTGAGTCCGAGCAACACGCAGAAAGCCGGAATCGTCGGCGCGGGCGCAACGTTCGCAGCGCCGACAGCGCAATCAAGGCGGACGACGAGACGGCTTCCCGACGCTGGCAGGGGCGAAGATGGGCATTGTGCGCAGAACGTCCATCGCGGTTGACCGCACAATCTGCGCAGGGTCAGTCCCTCGCACCGTCGGCGCCCGCCGGTTGATTGGTATGCTGCGCGTTCTGACGGGTGTTTTCCCCCTCATCCCCCCAACCTCCTCTCCCGCGCTGTGGGAGAAGGGGGAGTTGGGGCGTCCTGACGCCTGTTTTCCCCTCATCCCCCCCCGTCCCCTTCTCCCACCCCCCCTCGCCTCTCAAGTGTAGAGTTTTTGTTCTGCCGCATTCTGAAGTGGCAGAGATTCGGATTCCTGTGCACGGACAGTGTCAAGACTTTTTGGCCAGGGTTCTGGCTCCAACCGCATGACCGGAAGGGTCACTCCGGGGATCAATGCCCTAATCAGCACCAACCGTCCGCGACGAAACCGCCTGATAGCGCGGGGGGCGCGGCGACCACCGGCGCGTCGGCGGGCGATATGGGTTGGCGGCAACGCATCCAGCACGGGTGTGGGGTGCGCCACTTCGGCGGCACAGCCGACGCTCACGACCCACAAGGTCGCCAGCGCCATGGACAACCACAACCGTTCGGCACGCTGTGGGTCAGTCATTGTGGTCTGTTCCCAATGCCACCCGCCGCGTGTGGCATCTTGGCTGCCGCCCGCGATCCAGGCGCGCTTCCCATACCAGCGGGCCGCGGCGCGACTGGGCGGCAGGTCGGTCAGGATCAACCAGGGTTCGGTAGATGCGGCATCCCAGCGCGCCAGCAACGTGGCATCTCTCTGGCGTTCGCGAGTCTTGAAACAGGTGACCTGTCCGCGCCACGCGGAACCGCCCTTGGTGACCGCCTGACTGAGCGGCTGGCGCTGCGATGCCCCGACCGGCCGATACTGTCCCTGCCGATTGATGCGCAGGAACGGATGCCAGCCCAGCGCCGTGATGGCGCGAAACAGCCACGGCGCATACAAGCCGCGATCCGCCAGGACGATGACCGTCCAGGGAACCGGCGTCACGTCGTGGAGATCGCCAAACAGCGCTTCCCAGTGCGGTCGCCAGGCGCCTTTGGCCGTGGCCGGGACGACCTTCCAGGCCACCGGGATGGCGCTACCGCAGATGACGACACTGATCGTGAGGATGGCGACCGTTGTCCCAGCGTCGAGGCATCCATCGCCAACGCCAGCGTCCGGCCATCGCTGGGCGGCAATTGGAGCGCCCAGCGCAGCAACGGGGCGAACCAGGCGGTGACATCCAGGTCGCGGCGTTGGACGCCCTGGGTCGCGCCGCGCGTGTGGCGGGCATCGCAATAGCCATCGCGCAGGCGTTCGCGCAGGGTCGCTTCGGATTGGTGCAGCGCCTGCACCAGGATGAGCGTCACACTGGTGAGGCCACAACGCTGCGCCAGCACGATTCCCATACTCCAGAACGCCACCAAACGTCGGTATGGCGCGCTGAGGCGGGGCAGATGCGTTGACGCCGCGTGGCGCCATTGCGATAATCCATATGGGCGAGGCATGGTTCCTCCTGCGAACGATTGCGTGACAACGGTATCGGAGCAGAAGCATGCCTCGCCTTCAAAAACCCTTGACACCTATGCCTGAGCACCCGAAAAACGCTACACTTGAGAGGGGGATACACCCCAGTGAGCGAACGCCGCCTGCTGCCAGACAGTGCGATAGGGACGACTGCTGGATGCAGGGGTGATGGATCCAGTATCGACTGCGCAGGGATAAACCGCATCGGTAGGAATGATCGATGTGGCGGGTGTGCCGAAGCGACGCATGCGATCCGGCAAGCGCCGTCCTGATCGTGTCAGCGCGACGCGCAGCGGGGATCGGCGCTGGCAGCGCACTCATCGTGAGGATAGAATGTGCGGCGCCAGGAAGTGCGGAGGAGGCAAGATGTCAACCCTGACCCTTGAAGCGTGAGTCGCAATCCTCGAACAAGCACTGCTGTTGCTCAAGCGCCAGATGCGCCCGGTCACCGCCCTGCCATTCTGGCAAATCGCAACGCCGCAGGAGCGGGCAGATGCTGCATGGCAGTGGGCTGCGCTTGAGCGCCCGGCGGCGCCGCCGATTCCTGACGAAGCGCTCCATCGTGAGCAGATGTACCAGCTTTGAGGGATAACACCGCTGCCTTCCGAGATCTCCGATGCCCATCAGACAGCCGGGCAGGCGCAGATCACGCGCTTGCGCCAGGCGGGAATGGCGCGACCGATTGATCTGGCCGCTGAGATGACCGATCTTGCGATGAATGGCGCCTTGACAGCAGTGCGGCGGCACTACCTGCAAGCGGATGAAAGGGAGAGCCGCCTGAGGACGGCGCAGAACTGGTCCGACGCTTCCGCGCTGCGCCTGCGCCAGAAAGGCGAAGAGGACGTCGTTGTTCCTTGACTCGCCGACCTCACCACACCCCCGGCAGCAT
>JAUQOW010000011.1 GCA_030550675.1 Chloroflexota bacterium | reverse complement strand
GCGGTGCGTTCAGCAACCATCCGCTCGAGCGAGTCGCGCAGCATTTCCAGTTCACGTTCGCGCTCATGCGCCTGGCTGAGCGCCTCGCGCAATGCGCCGCTAAAACGATCGAGCAACAGGCTGATGACCGCGACAACAAGGGCATAGCCTGCAATGAAGGCAAAGGGTCCGGGATCGGGCGTGTGAACGATCCCAAACCATTGTGGCAGATGGATGGTCCCCAGCGTTATCAGCGTGACGCTGACAATCGCAGTGCTGCATGTGATCCAGAGCGCCCGACGTCCCATAATCAGTCCAGCAAGCACGATCGGCGCTATCAGACCGGGTAGAGTATACTCGACGTGTTGCCGTCCGTATGCTGCCATCGCCAGGATGAGAACGATCACCAGGGTGATAATGATAATCGTTCCTGCCACCTGGAGGGCGCCGCGTCGCAGCACTGCCAGTCCAGCCAGCGTGCCAATCAAAACCACGCTATACAGCGCCAGGGAAACGGTCAAACTTTCAAGGGTCAGATTGGCAGTCGGACTGAGTACAATCCCTGTCACCGCGCCGCCGCTAATGAGCAACAGCATTGTCTGCAACAGACGCGCCTGACGGAGCGTGAGCGGCGAGTCATAGGGCAGGCGGTCAAGCCATCGCTGGAGGTTGGTGATCATAGCGTGTTCAGAGTTGTGTTTCGGCGCCGCTTTACTCTCGTGTTATGACTGTAAGTATATCGATCAAAGTGATGATTTTTCTGATCAAAATGCAGGCAATATCGCAATAATTCGAATTCCTTCACTCATCGCTCATCACTCATCGCTTGTTTGACGTTCCCGTTGCTGCGCGCTACCATGCGGGCGCTGCCGCATGTTCACAGGGGAGCGAGCCATGCCTCACAAATACGACTACGACGCCATTATTGTCGGCGGCGGGCACAATGGTCTGACGTGCGCCGGGTATCTGCAACGCGCCGGGTTGCGCACGCTGGTGCTCGAACGCCGTCCGATCGTCGGCGGCGCCGTCTGCACCGAAGAAGTGATCCCCGGTTATCGGATCGATGTCGGATCGTCGGCGCACATTATGATCCACCTGACCCCCGTGATCCGCGATCTTGAACTCGAACGTTATGGGCTTGAGTACTGCGACATGGACCCGTATGCGTTCTACCCCATTCCCGACGGTTCTGGCGCGATTGCGCTCTACCGTGATGTCGATAAAACCTGCGAATCGATTGCGCGCGTGTCGCCGCGCGACGCCGAGGCGTACCGGCGCTTCCTCGCCTTCTGGCGCCCGATCAATGAAGCGGTGTTCGAGACCTTCCTCAACCCGCCGACGGTGACCGGCCTGTTCAGCAGCATGATTAAGGCGCAATTGAGAATTGGTCGATGGAACAGCGCGCTCGAAACCGTGCGCCGTCTGTTCACATCGTATGGGCAACTGATCGTCGAGCAGTTTGAAAGTGAACCGATGCGCGCATTTATGGCATGGCTCGGTGCGCAGTCCGGTCCGCCGCCGGATGAGATTGGGTCTGGCGACCATTTTGGCTGGTATGCAATGATGCACCTCAGCGGCGCCAAGCATCCAAAAGGGGGCAGCGGCATGCTGACGCAGGCAATGGCGCGTTCTCTGGTGGCGGCTGGCGGCGAAGTGCGGCTTGATGCGCCGGTGAAACGTATTCTGGTGCAGGGCGGGCGGGTGCAGGGGGTCGAGTTGCAGAGCGGCGACCGCATCAGCGCACCGCTAGTGGTGTCGAATGCCCACGTGGTCACCACCATGCTCGATCTGGTTGGCGCTGACCATCTGCCGCCGGGTCTGGCGGAGCGGGTGCGGAATATTCGCGTCGGCAACGGCTTTGGGATGACGGTGCGCTGCGCTGCTGAGGAGCTGCCCGACTATCCCGGCGCGCCGTCGGGCGGCAAGCCGCACTGGAGCCACCACGGGTTGCAGATGCTCTGCCCGTCGCTTCAATATCTGCGCAATGCCTTTGCCGATTATCAACGCGGGCTGCCATCGCGCGAGCCAGCGGTGATCTGTATGACCTTCTCCGCCATCGATCCGACGGTTGCGCCGGAGGGAAAGCATACGGTCTTTCTCTGGTCGCAGTACTTCCCCTACGAACTCGCCGATGGGCGTCACTGGGACGATATTCGCGAGGAGGCGGCAGACAGCATTCTCGAAGTGCTCTATCGCCATGCGCCGAATATGCGCGGCAAGATCATCGACCGCTTCATTCAATCGCCGCTCGACATCGAGCGACGTCTGGGGCTGCTGCGCGGGAATGTCATGCATGTTGAGATGTCGTTCGACCAGATGTTTTTCTTCCGCCCGCTGCCGGAGCTGGCGAAGTACCGCACACCGATCCGCGGGTTATACCTCACTGGCGCGAGCACGCATCCTGGCGGCGGCGTCTTTGCCGCAAGCGGCTACAATACCGCGCGCGTCGTCCTCAGTGATCTGCGGCGTGAACGAATGGTATGGGCTGGCGCGGCGCTCGCCGCCGGGGGTGTCGGCTGGCTGGCGGCGCGGCGCTGGCGCTCATCGGCGCGAGTCTGATGGCAGTGCAGGGGAACGGGCAGCGTGAATAGAACACGGATTTGCACGGATGCGACGGATGACACGGATCTGCTTCCATCACTTTGCGGCTTTGCGTCTTCGCGTTATGCGTTCATGACATGCTGCGAGCGCTCGATTGGCTGACGCGTCCCTTTGAGGACGCTCTCAATCCCCTGTTCAAGCGTACTGCAGGTGGTCACACCAGCAAGCGCATCACCGAGCGGCGCGAGCGCCCGGGCGACTTCGGGGCGGATGCCGACCAGCACTGCCTCGACGCCGAGTAATCGCAGCGCACGAACGATCTTCAGCAATCCGTGTGCAACTTCCTCGTCCACAATCGGCACGCCAGTAATGTCAAACACAACGTGCCGAAACCGTTTGTCGGCGACTGAGTGCAAGACCCGGTCGCTCAGAACGGCGAGCCGCGCGCTATCAATAGCGCCGACCAACGGCACGACTGCTGACATGCTGGTGAGCGGGAGAAGCGGAACGCTCATAGCGCGAATGACTTCGCGCCGCTCTTCGATGGTGGCGAGTTTCTCCTGGAGGTGCATCCGGGCTTGCTCCGCTTCGGCGACTGCAATCTGCTCCTCCAGGCGTCGAGTTTGCTGTGCGAGCGCCGCGGTCATCTCATTGAAAGAAGGCGCGTTGCGGTCGCCCGATTTCGTCGCGGCTGGTGATCTGCACCGGCGCTGCACTGCGTCGTTCGCTCATCGCCTGCGCCGCCGCCGACAGCGCTTTGAGCGGTTGCACCACGTGTCGGTGCAGCAGGAAGAGCGCAGTGGCGGCAGTGAGAACCAGGACAAAATTGGCGCCTCCCGACACCATATTTGCTATGCCGACATTGGCGCGCAATCCGGATTCGGTCGTGCGGAATTCTTTCAACCCAAGAAAAGACATGGCTTCCGATAGTTGCCCGCTGTAGCCCGACAGCCTGATCAGGGTCGTCGTGTGATCGTTAATTGCCTCCTGGTCGTTCTCGATGATAGCGTTTTCGAGAGAGCAGCGCCATTTCCGTCTCTTCCAGCAATCGCGCATAGCGTTGTTGCAGTATTTGCTGATCGGCGAGGATGTCGGCTGCCAGATCGTGCGTCTCCTGTCCCCGCATAAGCGCCAGTTCATTGCGTGCCATGGCGAGATACACGCGCGCAACGGCGATTTTGGCGCGGGAACTGGAGGCGGCGGCAGCATGCGCTTCGGCGAGCGCGCGTGAGATGGAGCTGCTGGCGGCGTCGGCGCGAGTGATGCGTCTGATCGTGTGATTAGTGAGATGATCAATAGACTGGTGGATGTCTTTAATGACCCGCGATGTTCCTGCAACGGCGCCGATAATCAGGACCAGGATGATCAGCGCTGCCAGCGTAACCTTTCCAGTCAGCGAAGAGCGTACACTTCTCCTCCTCATAGAGACCGGACAATGCGGGCAGGTCGCGGCGCATCGTGCAAGGGTTCACACAAGGGAGGCGGCGTCTTCCGACGACGCTGGCAGTTCAGCGTGCCGGGACGATGGTTCATGTGAACCTGTCATCCTGCGCACAGTCGGTGTCGCGTCTCTTTTCGCACCGCGCCCTCTCGCATGTGCCCGGTCAGCGGTACGGCATAGTTGCAGACCCGCTCATCGTGGAGTGCGCCGCATGGTCCATGCTAGCGGATGAGAGAGAAGAGGTACGTGAGACATTAGTGGTGTAAGCAGGTAGTACCGGTCATACCGCTGTTCGTGCTGTCGCCAGGGGTTAGATCGTATCAAGGATGTCCCTCGAGAGAAGGAAGTTGGGACGTCATCGTCAGACTCGCAAGCAAAATCTCTGCGCCGTTGCGCCTTTGTGTGCGCTTCCCTATCGTGGTCGCCTGGGCGGAAACGCACTATCGCGCTGGTTCTATCAGCGACTGATACAGCCTCTCCACCTGCCCGGCAACAACGTCGGGCGCGAAGCGGCGCTCTGCCATGCGCCGCGCGCCAGCGCCGAGCGCGCGGCGTTCATCGGGTTGTTCGAGCAATGCTGCCAGGCGACGTGCGAAATCAGCGACCGTCGCCGCAAGGGCGCCGCTCTCACCGTCGATAATGATGTCGGGCGTGCCGCCGGTGGGCATCGCCAGGATGGGTGCGCCGCAGGCGCAGGCTTCGAGCAGCACGCGGCTCAGCGGTTCGCCCCATGCCGATGGGAAGAGCAACAGATCGCACCGCGCCATCAGGCGTAACACGTCGTCATGGTCAATCCAGTCGAGAAATCGGGCGCGCACTCCGCTTGCGCGCACGGCGTTTTCCAGCTCTGCCTGTAACGGACCGCTGCCGGCGATGACAAGGGTGTGGCGGCTCAGCGCGGCGCCCGCCTGACGCACAATCTCGCCGAGCAGATGCGCTCCCTTGTTCCGTTCGAGTTTGCCGACATAGAGAACAAAACGCTCATCGGGCGCGACCAGGTTCGACGGGGTGGCGATCACGACATCGATCGCCGCCGGATCGACGATATTCGGAATGATGTGTAATCGTTGGGGTTCGACCAGGTTTGCCAGACGTTGAGCGATGTAGCGACTGCCGGCGATCACCGCGTTCGCCTGGCGCAGTGCGGCGCGACGACGCGCGAGATGCGCGAGCATATACGGGATGGCAGGCAGCGCTGCCGCGCCGCGCAGCGGTCCCAACCGGGCAGGCAGGTCGGTCGCCAGCGATGCCCATGTCTGGTGCGGGTAAGGGATGCGGTCGCCGTGCAACCCGGTGGCAAAATAATCCCAGGGCCAGTGATCGCGCACGCTGATCACCACCGGCGCGCCAAGACGTCTCCCTGCCATCACGGCGGCTGGCGCCGCCTGGACATGCTGGGCATGGATGATCGTCGCTGGACGGGGGGTTTGTGCGGCGCCTGCCTCGACAATCACCTGCGCCAGGCGGGACCACAGCCGCTCGTTGCGTGCATAGTTGCGCACAAAAGGAATGTGCGTCGCGCGGTAGCCGAAGGAAATCGTCGGAACGCCGAGTATTGCGCTCGTCAGGCGACCGTGATGCCCTTCGCGCGGAACAATGGCGGTCACGATATGCCCGCGCGCGATCAACGCCAGCGCCAGCGCGTGTGCGCTCCAGCCAGCGCCGCCGCAGCGGGGGGGAAAGACGTCGGTTGGGAGCAGAATGTGCATGGTGAGAGAACTGAGAACCGAGAACCGAGAACTGAGAACCAGGTTAGGGGTTAGGGGTTAGGGGTTAGGAGTTCCTTGCTGGCTTCTCGCCTTGTAACCCTCACCCTTCCCGCCTATAACCTGTAACCCTCCTGCCTGCGCTCTTCCCGCCTTGCCACCTTCCACCTTCCGCCTTCCCGTGTTCAATGTGCCGCGTTCTCATCAAGACTCTTGAGGTTATGCACGTCTGAACAGGAGACAGAAATCATTTCGCCAAGAGGTTCCATCACAGCGCCCGATCCCCGGCAAAGACCTCAAGGGTCGGGTACGTTCCCACTTTCAACCTGCAACCTTCGCACCTGTATCCTTCCTTCGGGCAACGTTCAACGTGCGACGTTCAACGTGTAACGTCGCCCTGCAATCTCTCGCATGACTCGTTCCAGCTCCTCACAATGTCGCGCCCACGAGAAGTGTGCGGTAACGCGCTCGCGTCCGCGCGCTCCCATAGCGCGCGCCTCGTCCGGATGATCGAGCAGATGTGCGATTGCTGCTGCCAGTGCGTCGGTGTCGCCTTCGGGGTAGAGCAGCCCTTCGATGCCGTGACGCACGATCTGATTGAGCGGCGGAATGTCGATCGTCACCACGGGCAGCGCCGCAGCCATGTACTCGAACACCTTCAGCGGCGACCAGAAGAACCCGGCGGCGCGCAGCGCAGGATGCGCTGCGGTATTGAACGGCGCAACCGCCACTGATGCCTGCGCCAGCAGTGCAGGAACTTCCTCATAGGGCACAGCGCCGGTGAAGGTGAACCGTTCACGCCAGCGCGACGCCAGCCGTTCCGCTGCTGCGCGTTGCGGACCGTCGCCAATAAACAGGAAACGGAAGTCGCGTCCCTGCCCTGCGAGAATGCCGCCGGCGCGCACCGCGTCGAGCGCGCCATGCCAGGCGCGGAATGAACCAAGGAACACGACTGTCGGTTGTGCGGCGACGGCAGACGGTCGATCAATGCAGAAATGTTCCACATTGGCGCCCCATGGGAGTTCGACGATGTTTGCGCGGGGAATGTCGGGCGGCGCCGTGGTATGCAACGGCGTCACGATCCGGTCCGCCATGCGGCACTGCGCCGTCGCCCAGCGGCGCATCGGTCCGCCGAGCGCATCGTCAAGGCGGCGTTTCAGCACTGCTGGCGGATCGATGATCAGGGCATTGACTTCGAGGATCGATGGGATGCCGAGTCGTCGCGCAGCCAGCATGCCCGCGCCAGCAAAATTGTAGTACCGCTCCATGATGATGTCGGGTTTCAAGGCGCGCGCCAGACGCATGATCACCGGAGCGGCAAGAAGACTCAGAGCTTTAGGGATATCGATATGGTGCAGGCGCACGTTCCCGATGCGAGATGATGTCGGGCGCGCGAGCGACGCGATCTCAAAAGCGCCGACGCGGGAACATGCAACGACATCGACCGTATGCCCGCGCTGTGCCAGCCCGCGTGCAACTTCGAGCGTATGGATGGAACCGCCAAGCGTGCCAGGAACAGGAATGCCGCTGGCGACATAGAGGATCTTCACAGGCGCTCGTAGCGTTCGAGATCCAGGGTGATCGAGAGCGTGCCAGGCGCTGTACTGCGTACCAGATCCAGCGCGCGATCGACAGCGGCGTCTTCCACGCCAACCAGCAGCGTCGTTCTCCCTTTGCGGAGGAAACCGCCGGTCGACGCCAGGCGGGTCACGCGAAACCCTTGCTCGACCAGCGCATCAACTGTCGCATCCGCGACACTATCATCGGTCACGAAGATCAGCAGCTTCATGGGCGCTCCTTGGGCTGAATACCAGCGTAGCGAGCATTATACCAGATTGATCCGTCGCTGTGTCATTGTGGCAAAATGCACAAATATTTGACAACCATGGCGCTCATTGATATACTCCTGAGTCGTTTTTTGGCGGGCGCCGGAACAGCCCGCGCATCTGCCGTTGTCTGTCGCAGCGCCAAAGGCGGCGCCCGGCAGTCGGTCGCTCGAGCACATCCCTGCGTCAGGAGGATCGCTTGAATACCTTTGATGATATGAAAAAGCGAATCGCGCTGGTGTTTCCAGGGCAGGGTTCGCAGTATGTCGGCATGGGCAAGGAGTTGTGCGAGGTATCGCCTGCTGCGCGTCGGGTTTTCGAGAAGGCGGATCAGGTCCTCGGCTTCGAACTCTCCAAACTCTGCTTTGAGGGTCCTCAGGAGGAACTCGACGATACGGTCAATGCTCAGCCCGCGATTTTGACCGTGAGCATTGCGTGTCTTGAGGCGCTCAAGGAGCGGTTTGGTCCGTTCGGGTATCTGGGTGCGCCTTCTCTCGTCGCCGGTCACAGCCTCGGTGAGTTTACGGCGCTCGTTGCGGCTGGCGTGCTCGATTTCGAGGATGCGCTCAAACTGGTGCGCGAGCGCGGTCGGTTGATGAAGGAGAGCGGCGAGCAGCGTCCCGGCGGTATGGCGGCGGTCGTCGGGCTTGATGACAAGACCCTGGAAGAGGTTGTGCAGGAGGCGCAGGCGGAAGGGGTGGTCTCGGTCGCCAATGCGAACTCTCCGGGGCAGACGGTGATCTCTGGCGAACATCGGGCATTGCAACGCGCGATGGAACTGGCAAAGGCGCGCGGTGCGAAACTCGTACAGCGTCTGCAGGTGAGCATCGCAGCACACTCGCCGTTGATGCAGAGCGCCTCGGCGCGGTTCGATGAACTGCTTGACCGGTTCCAAATGCGCCCGCCGAAGGTGCCGCTGATCGCCAATATCAGCGGGCGCGCGCTGACGACCGTTGAAGAACTGCGGCAGGAACTGTCGCAGCAGTTGACGCGTCCGGTGCAGTGGACGCGCTCGGTGCAGGAGATGGTGTCCCACGGCGTCGATACCATCGTTGAAGTTGGTCCGCGCCAGGTGCTGTCGGGGCTGATCAAGCGCATTACGCCACACGCCAAACCCGTGCCGCTCACCGATGCCGAGGTGGCGCGCCTGGTCGCGCAGACAGCGAGCGAAGAGGAAGGTTCTGGCATCTGATGCGGGTGCAAAGTCCATAATGTGCTTGTCATGCTGGCTGCCAGGTTGCTGCAGCGTGACTGGAAAGGCTCTGCCATGAGCGCCGGGCGACGAGTCGTCATTACTGGTCTGGGCGCTGTGACGCCGTGCGGCAACACGGTTCCGGCAATGTGGGAGGCGCTCCTTGCTGGACGCAGCGGGGTTGGTCCGATCACCCGCTTTGACGCCTCTGGTCTCGCTATTCGGATTGCTGGCGAGGTGCGCGGTTTTTCGCTCGATCCCGCCGTCGATCCGCGTGAGGCGCGCCGGATGCCGCTGTATGTGCGGTATGCGCTCAACGCCGTACTCGAAGCGGTGCGTGACGCGCACCTCGATATGGCGCGCGAAGACCCGGAGCAGGTGGGTGTGGTCTTCGGCAGCGGCGCTGGAGGTCTTGATCTGATCTTCGATAATCATGACGTTCTGCGCGAACGTGGTCCCCGGCGCGTCTCTCCGACTCTGATCGCCAATATGATTCCCGACGCAGCCAGCGGCTACATCGCCATCCAGTTGGGGGCGCAAGGTCCGAACATGGCGGTGGTCGCTGCGTGTTCCACCGGCGGCCACAATGTCGGCGAGGCGTATGAACTGATCCGTCGCGGTGATGCTGCGGTCGTGATCGCTGGCGGAAGCGAGGCGCCGATTTATCCGACGATTGTCGCGTCATTCTCAAATATGCGCGGTCTGGCGGAGGATAACCTGAACCCCGAACGCGCCTGCAAGCCGTTCGATGCCCGCCGCGATGGGTTCATTCTTTCGGAAGGCGCCGGCGCTCTGGTGCTGGAAAGCCTGGACCACGCGCTGGCGCGCGGCGCGCCGATTGTGGCGGAAATCGTCGGCTATGGCAATAGTTGCGATGCCAGTGACATGATCGCCGCCGATGAACAGGGGCGCGGCGCGGCGCGCGCGATGGCGATGGCGTTGCGTAAATCCGGTCTGCCGCCCGAAGCGGTGGATTATATCAATGCGCACGGTACCGGCACGCCGCTCAACGATCTGGCTGAAACGCGCGCCATCAAGTCGGTGTTCGGCGATCATGCGTATCGCCTGGCGGTCAGTTCCACCAAATCGATGCTCGGTCATATGATGGGGGCGGCTGGCGCGGTTGAGGCGCTGATCTGCGCGCTCGTCGTCCGCGATGGACGTATTCCGCCGACGATCAATCTCGAAGAACCTGACCCCGATTGCGATCTGGATTATGTGCCGAATATGGCGCGCACCGCTGATGTGCGCGTAGCGTTATCAAATTCAATCGGGTTGGGCGGGCACAATTCTGCGCTTATCGTGCGGCGTTTCGAGGGATGAGTCCCTGACCTCAGCCATTCCCCAATGCCAGATTGTGTTCCGGGCACCAGCCGTCATATCCGCCGACACTCACGAAGCGCCAGCGCGTTCCCTCGGCGTCGACCGGATCGCGATCCAGCAGTGTCACTTCCAGCCCTTCGCTGAGCGGAATGGGTTGGGTTGGCGCGCGAAAACTGGGCGTTGTGCGCAGCCATCCCGGTCCGCCGGGCGGCAGGTTGACAATCCGCGCTTTCCGGGGCGTAGGGGTGTTGGTTGGCGGCGGCGCAATCGAGGCTGCGAGGGTTGTCGGCGGCGCCCCGGCAATCGAGGGAGGCGCAGGCGTCAACTGCTGCATGCCGATGACCGCCAGCACAATCAGGAAGAGCACGGCGACAGCCGCCAGCGCCACCCGGAATGATCCACTCTCCGGGATCAGCCCTGCCCGACGCGCCTTCCGCTCTTCGGCGCGTGCGCGCAACCCGGATGCAGCCGTCGCTGACGAGGGTCTGGCTGCGGTTTCGGTCGGATCAATCGTCGCCCGGTGCGCGCCCGTCGGGGTGCGTGGAGTTGCGGCGCTGCGCGTCGAGGCGGAGGGCGTGAACCCGCAGAGTTCAGCGACGAATTCGCCGTAGGCGGCCACGCTGCGCGCAGTGCCAGCGAAACCTTCGCCGTGCGCGAACCCGGCGCGCACCCGGTTGATTTCCAGCACGCGATCGCGTTGCTTCTCGGTCAGCAGTCCGGCGCGCTGCGCCAGCGCAGCGCGCATCGCCCACGTCATCGTGCCTTCGTCAATCGCCCTGCGTTCTGCATCGCTCAACAACGGGCTGCGGCGCAGCTCGGCGTCCAGGTAGTCCGACAAGGCGCTGTGAAACGCCAGCAACGCTGCGCCGAGCAAGTCGCTATCCTCGCCAGCGCGGCGCACCAGGTCGAAGCCGCGGCGCACTTTTTCTTCGATACGTGTCACTGTGATCCTCCTGCCGCCTGCAACCTGAGAGTGAGGAGCGGGAAGCCTCGCAAGGGTAGAGTTTTTGGGGTGCGAGGGGTGTTTTCCGCATCCTGACGCCTGTTTTTGCCCTCACCCCCAGCCTCTCTCCCGCGCTGCGGGAGAGGGGAGCGTTTTGGCGTTCTGATGCCTGAAGCGGGCGACTCAGCGCGATGGCTCGCCGAAAAACTCTCCGCTTGCGAGGGAGCAGGGACCCCTGCTTCCGCCTTCCGCCTTCCACTTTTGCACCTTCCACCTTCCACTTTCGCATCTTCCGCTTTCACACCTTCCACCTGCCTCCCTCGTGCCTCCCACTGGCGTCGCTTTAATGGTAGCACAGGCGTTCGTTTCTATCAACGCGATTTTGTGGCTATCGAATGACATCAATGCCGCCCATGTAGGGGCGCAGGACTTCAGGGACGACGATGCTGCCATCGGGCTGCTGGTAATTCTCCATGATAGCGATCAGGGTGCGCGGCAAGCCCAGCCCTGAGCCGTTCAGGGTATGAACGTACTCCGGGCGCGCCCCCGGCCCCGGACGGTAGCGGATGTTCGCTGCCCGCGCCTGGAAGGCCTCGACATTCGAGCACGAGCTGACCTCGAGCCATTCGCCCTGCCCTGGCGCCCACACCTCAATATCATAGGTGCGGGCGGCGGCGAATCCCAGGTCGCCGGTGCAGAGTTCCTTGGTGCGAAACGTCAGTCCCAGCAGGCGGCAGGTCTCCTCAGCGTCGGCGCGCAGTTTTTCGAGTTCGTCGTAGCTGGTCTCCGGGCGGACGAACATATACATCTCAACTTTGTCGAACTGATGCCCGCGCTTGATGCCGCGCACATCGCGCCCGGCGCTCATCTTTTCGCGTCGGAAACAGGGGGTGTAGGCGCAATAGCGCAGCGGCAACTGATCCGCCTCCAGGATCTCGTCGCGGTGCAGATTGGTCACCGGCACCTCGGCGGTCGGCACCAGCCACAGGTCGTCCTCCACATCGCGGTAGAGGTTGTCGCGGAACTTGGGCAACTGGCGCGCGCCCCACATGCACTGTTCTTTCACGACGAACGGCGGATAGACTTCGTAGTATCCCTGCTGAATGTGAAGATCGAGCATCCACTGGATAAGGGCGCGTTGCAGTCGCGCTCCCAGCCCCTTGAGGACGTAGAAGCGCGAACCGGAGAGTTTGACGCCGCGCTCAAAGTCAATGATGTCAAGCGCTTCGCCGAGTTCCCAGTGCGGCTTCGGCGTGAAATCAAAAGTGCGTGGTTCGCCTTCCTGCGCCACCACCACATTGTAGGTCTCATCCGGTCCGTCAGGAACCGAAGGGTGCGGCAGGTTGCGCAGTTCCATCAGGGCGGCCTGCTGCCGCTCCTCAACTGCGGCGAGTTCGCGGTCCAGCGCGGCGATGCGATCACCGACGGCGCGCATCTCGGCGATCTTCGCTTCACGCTCAACAGGATCGCTCATTTTGCCGATCTCTTTCGAGACCGCGTTGCGCAGCGCTTTCAGTTGCTCTACTTCACGCAGCAGCGCGCGGCGTCGTTCGTCGAACGCCAGCACGGCGTCGACCTGCGCCGGATCGACGCCTGCCCGCCCGAGCGCCGCCTTGACCATGTCGGGTTGCTCGCGGATCAATCGAATGTCCAGCATTGGCGATTCCTTTCAGAGCAGCACGTAGCTCCACGAAACCATCTTCCCGTTTTTGTACGGCGCGACGCCGAAGAAGGTCCGATTGTCGCGCGCAAAGACCATATCGATCCAGAGGCGATCGCTGTCCCACAGATTCAGTTCGTGCAAACGCGCCAGCGGCACCCATTCCAGGTCGCCCTCCGGGTTTCTGGCGAATGGCGTGCCGCTCCAGCGGTCGATGCGAAAGACGAAGGCGAACCAGTCCTCTTCATTTTTGCCGAAGCCGGGCCAGTTGAGCGCGCCGCGCAGCACCATCTCTTCCACTTCAATGCCAGCCTCCTCGCGGATTTCACGCTTCATGCCGCTCACAACGTCTTCGTGCGAATGGAGTTTGCCTCCCAGACCGTTGTATTTCCCGTAATGCACATCGTCGGGACGCGCGTTACGATGCACCATCAGCACCGACTCGCCATCAGGCGACATGACATAACCGAGGGTTGCCAGAATAGGCGTATATGCAGACATAGACGCTCCGTTGATGTTCAGGAAAACATTTGGGATCTCACCACAATGCCGAGATCCCGGTCGCGCCAGCCAGATATTCATCGATCCGGCGACGCGATCCGGGGTCGATGCCGTCGGGCAGGTCGCTGAATGGAAAAAAACGCGCTTCAGCGATTTCAATCGAGCGCGATGATCCCGGTTCACCCTGCGCCTTGCAGACAAAGACGATCATATAATTGACATAATTGAAATGAAAGGCATCGTAGACGCCAAGCACGCGCTGAACTTCCACCGGCACGCCAGACTCTTCGTAGACCTCGCGGCGCGCAGCTTCTTCGAGCCGTTCGTGCGGATCAACCGCGCCGCCGGGCAATCCCCACGGCGTTGCGCCGCCACGATGCCGCACCAGCAGCACCTGATCGTCGCGCACCACCAGTGCGCGCACGCCGAGAAGCGATGGACGGGCGATATGCCAGAGCGCACCGCGCGCGGCATGCGCCAGGCGATAGATCAGCGCCAGTGCGCCATTGATGATCGGCTGCATATCAATAAAAAACCTCCACGTCCTTGAAGGACGAGGAGTTTGTTCCCCGTGGTGCCACCTTCATTCGTCGCGTCCGGCGCACGCGACCTCGTTGCACTGCGCGCTAACGGGCGCACCCGGCGATGGTTCGAGCGTGCCAGGAATGCCACGCCTTTCCCATGCGACTCAGGAGGGGATTCGGCGTTCACCCGGCAGCCGCCTCGCACCAACCGGCGGCTCTCTGGATGCTGATGAGCGCCTACGTCGTCTCCGTCACTGTCGTTGCATGGTATTATATCAGCCTTAGCGACGGCGTGCAACGCTGACTCATATCATCGCTAATACGCCACAGCGCATCCGTCCTTGCGCGGATCGGAACCGGCGTGACGCACGCCAGCGTCATCGACCACGATAATCTGCCCGCCGCCGAAGCCGAACATGCCCTGACGATCCACAACGCGATGACCGCGCGCCCTGAGCGCAGCCGCCACCGCAGGGTCATGCTCCAGCGCCACTGCATCCTGGCTGAGGTAGGGGTCGATCAACTCGAAGCGCGGCGCGTCGAGCGCTTCCTGGGGGTTCATGCCGAAGTCGATCATGTTCACCAACATCTGCACGTGCCCCTGGGGCTGCATAAACCCGCCCATCACGCCAAAACAAGCCCATAGCCGGTCGCCGCGCGTGACCATGCACGGAATGATGGTGTGATACGGACGTTTGCCGGGCGCCACACAGTTCGGATGATCCGGGTCGAGCACAAAACCGGCGCCGCGATTCTGCAGGCAGATGCCGGTGTCGCCTGCCACGACCCCCGACCCGAATCCCATGTAGAGGCTGTTGATGAATGAGACCGCATTACCGTCGGCATCAACTGCGGCGACGTACACGGTGTCGTGGCCGCCGGGCATCGGGCTGGCGCGAACCGATGGCATCGCGCGCTGCGGGTCGATCTGCGCGCGACGTTCGGCGGCATGCGCAGCGGAGAGGAGCCAGTCGGTCGGCACATGCGCGTGCGCCGGATCGGCGACGTATGCGGCTGCATCGGCGAACGCCAGCCGCAACGCTTCGATCTGAAGGTGAAGCGCCTCTGGCGATGCCGGCGTCAGCGCCGCCATATCGAATCCTTCGAGAATGTTCAACGCCATCAGCGCCGTGATGCCCTGCCCATTCGGCGGGCATTCATAGACGGTGTATCCGCGATAGGTCGTGCTGATCGGCGTTTCCCAGGTCGAGCGGTGCGCCGCCAGGTCTTCGAGGGTCAGCACGCCGCCGTCGCGTGCGCTGGTTGCCGCGATCGCAGCGGCAATTGCGCCACGGTAGAAGGCGTCGCGTCCGCCTTCGGCGATCAACCGCAGCGAGCGCGCCAGCCCTGGCTGGCGGAACAGTTCGCCTGCGCGCGGGGCGCGTCCCTGCGGCAGGTAGGTGCGGGCCGTGTCGGGATGGGCGGCGAGCTTTGGTTCCGCCAATTTCCAGGTGCGCGCAACGATCTCACTGACCGGAAAACCGTTCTCAGCATAGTCAATCGCGGGCGCGAGCGCCTGCGCAAGCGGCAGACGCCCATACGCCGCCAGCAGTTCGACCCACGCATCAACCGCGCCGGGAACCGTCACCGGCAGCATGCCGGTCAGCGGGATGCCGGTTAATCCTCGCGCCAGAAATGTTTCACGAGATAATGCGGCCGGCGCCCGTCCGCTGCCATTCAACGCCCGAACCGTGCGCGATTGAGCGTCATATATCAGGGCAAAGGCGTCGCCGCCAATGCCGGTGCTCATCGGTTCGACAACATTGAGCGCAGCGGCAGCGGCAACAACTGCATCGGCGGCGCTTCCGCCAGCGAGCAACATGCGCAGGCCCGCCTGAGCCGCCAGCGGCTGACTGGCGGCCACCACGCCGCGACTGGTCATGACAACGGAACGTCGTGAACGGAAACGCTCGCCGGTGACAGGTGGAAGATCAGCGTGTGACATTGACATGGAAGTTTCCTCATATAAGGATGACAAAATCGCAACTTGACAATCAGCGTCTGACCTCTGCTATAATAGGTCGTACACCCCAAAACCACAAGTTGCGCTTTCGTCTCAACCCATCGGTTCCGCCCTGTTAGCAGCGAGGGAGGACGTGGCATGAGCAGAACTGGCGTCCGCGTTGTCGGATCATCAACACGCGCGTCCCGTCCGATTGTTCTGGCGGTTTTTGCCAGCGCTGGCGTTCTTTGTGGTATTATTCTGGCGCTGCTCGCTGCGGCGCTGATCGCATACAAAGCGGCGCTGGGGGTCTCGCTGGCAATGCAGGCAGTTGAGATCGCATTCGCCATCGTTGTGCCGTTCACGGTTGTCTGGTTTTTTTGGGGATTGTGGGAGGTGCTGCAGAGCGCATGGTGGTCGCACGTGATTGGAGGTCCGCTGGCTGCGGCTGGTTTAGGCGCGGCGCTGATGTGGCGCGGTTCAATCGTCGGGCTGCTGGTGCGAGGGCTTCCAGTCGCCGTTCATCCGTGGGTGGAGACTGGATTTGTGTGGTCAGTGTGGGGTATTCTGATCCTTGAAGTCGTGACGGTGATCTATCTGCTGACCGCTTGGAAAGCCTTTGGCATTGGGGCGCCGAAACCGTTGTGGGAGCGACGCCATCTGTGATGATTGCGCATGGACTACGAAATCGTTGATGCTCATCTTCATGTGTGGGATCCAGCGCGTTTTCGCATTCCCTGGCTCGATGGCAATGATCTGCTTAATCGCGCCTATGATGTGCAGACGTTCTGTGAGCACACCGCCGGTTTAAATATTGCTGCGATGGTCTATGTGCAGGTGGACGTCGCGCCTGCTTATGCGTTGCTCGAAGCGCAGCACATCGCGCGACTGGCTGCGCACGACCCCCGTCTTCAAGGGATCGTGGCATGGGCGCCGCTGGAAGATGGCGAGTGTGTGCGATCAATCCTTGACGCGCTGGTTGCCGTCGGTCCGATTGTCAAAGGCGTGCGGCGCATTCTCCAGGGCGAGCCGGACCCGGCGTACTGTCTCCGACCGTCGTTTATTCGCGGCGTGGAATTGCTGGCGGAGTACGGGTTGTCGTTCGATATCTGCATCTATCACTATCAACTGCCAGCCGTCATCGAATTGGTGCGCCAGTGTCCTGGCGTCACGTTCATTCTTGATCACATTGCCAAGCCTGATATTCGCAACGGCATCTTTGACCCGTGGCGCGAACACATTGCGACGCTTGCTCGTTTGCCGAATGTCGTGTGCAAGATCAGCGGCGTGGCGACCGAGGCGGATCATACGCGCTGGACGGTTGATGATCTGGCGCCGTATATCCGGCACGCACTCGAGGTGTTCGGCGAGGACCGCGTGATGTTCGGCGGCGACTGGCCCGTGGCGCTGCTGGCGACCAGTTATCGGCGCTGGGTCGAAACGCTGGCGACGCTGACAGCGGATCTGTCGCCGGAAGCGCAGCGAAAACTCTGGTCTGAGAATGCCCGCCGCGTCTATCGTCTGTCCCCAGTTGCACGATAGCGCACTCCGTGGTATCTTGCGCCTGTGTGGGCGCATCTGAACCAGGACCTCCATCCAGACGATCCTGCTTTTTCGGAAGCGTTGCGGCGCATTCTGGCGCGCCTTGGCGATTATGCGGCAGCGATTGTCGAACCGCTCAAGGCGCGTCCGAGGTGCGCAACCCTCGTTTGTGCGACGAATCGGCGCATCGAAGTGCGCATCACCACTGCAACCAGCCATGTGGCGCTCGTCATTGCGCCCGATTCGGACCTGGCGCACGAGGTCTTCTTCCTGCGCATGCTCGCGGCGCACGATCTGCCAGCGCCGCGTCTGATTACGTATGACTTAAGCTGCACCAATGTTCCGTTTACATATGCGCTAGAAACATATCCTGGCAGTCTGACGCTTGCCGCGCTCGATGACCCGGCGCTCGCGCGCGTGGCGGGCAGGCGGATCGGGCGTGTGCTCCGGCGAATCCATCGGATCGAGGCGCCGGGCTTTGGCGCGCCAACCCCGGCTGGTCGCTGGTCGGCGCGAACGTGGCGCGAGG
This sequence comes from Chloroflexota bacterium, assembly GCA_030550675.1. Classification (GTDB taxonomy): domain Bacteria; phylum Chloroflexota; class Chloroflexia; order Chloroflexales; family Roseiflexaceae; genus Roseiflexus. Next base: position 20,604 of record JAUQOW010000011.1, on the reverse strand, counting down.
CGCTGATGCGCTGGCTTGAGCAACGGAATTTCAACGTCCAGGCGGAAGCGGTGCTGGGTTCAGACCTTGCAGCAGCCCTCCGTGCGGCGACGCTCGAACATCCGGCGCTTGCCTGCGATCAGCCTTGCGTACTGCATGGCGCGATCGAACCGGCGCGTGCGGTGGTTACCGTGGGCGAATCGGTGCAACTCGAAGGTCTGATACAGCCAGAGGCGCCAGTTGGCGGCGATCCTGCGTTTGATCTTGCATATGCGCTATCATCGCGCCATCCGCCAGTCTTTCGCCACAGTGTGCTGGAAGGGTACGAAATGGGAGGAGCGTTGACCGCCGAACACTATGCGCGCGTGAATCGGCTGCGTCTGCTGATCGATGTCGTTCATGCGTTTGAGATGCGCGATTCGGCGGTGCTTTCGGGTCTGCCGGCGGCGGTGATGGCGCGATTGGAGGGATTGCAGTGAACAACGGACACACAAACGGGGCGATGATCCGGTCGATGGCGGGCGGTCTTGCGCTCGTGCTCGCCGGGCATATGCCGTATCTGCGCGCCGCCGGTCGGCGTCCCGACGGTGAAGACCCGCTGCACGAAATGATCGCATTTTCGATTATCCCTGTGTTGAACGTGCTGTACGATCTGCACGAACGCGGCATGCGCCCATATGTGTCGCTGGCATACTCGCCGATTTTGCTCGAGCAACTGGCGGATATTGTGGTTCAGAAGCATTTCATTGTCTGGATGGAGCGCTGGCTGGCGCGCTGCGAAGCGGCGCTGCGCCGCTGGCAACGTCAACGGCAGCGGCATCATGCATATCTGGCGCGCTTCTACCTCGACTGGGGGCAGGGTATTCTGCGCAGTTTCACCGAACGCTACGGACGTAATCTGGTTGCAGCCATGCGTGAGTTGTGCGCAGTTGGAACAGTTGAACCGCTGGGAGGCGCAGCGACGCATGCCTACCTGCCTCTTCTGGCGCGCCAGGAATCGGTGCGCGCGCAACTCGATGCGGGAACTCTCACGGTCACGCGCCTGCTTGGTCGCCGACCGCGCGGCATCTGGCTGCCGGAGTGCGGTTTTCGCGCCGGATTGGAGCAGGCGCTGCGTCTGAATGGGACGCGCTATTTCATCATTGATCCGGCGAGCGTCGCCTCCGACGCGTATGTGACCCACCTGCGCCCCCGCTGGGTGACGCCGCGCCGGTTAATCGCGATGATACGCGCCGTCGATGCGTCGCTTCAGATCGTGTCGCCGGGCATCGGCTACGTTGGTGATCCGCTCTATCTGGCGATCCGCCGGGATCGCGTCTCTCACCTTCCAATCTGGCGCAATGGCGAGAATGACGCGCAGGTTGAACCATACGACCCGTATCACGCATTTCGTCGCGCCCAGGAACATGCCGTTCATTTTGCGGAGTGGACGACGAGTGAATTGCGCGCATTCGCCGATCGTCATGATCGTCCGGGGATGATCGTGGTTCCGCTTGATGCAGATGTTCTGGGACGGCGCTGGTTTGAAGGCGTCGCATGGCTGCGCGCGCTGCTGGAGACTGTTCTGATCCACCGACCGTTTGCCCTGACGACGCCTTCGGCGTATCTGCGCGCCTTCCGACCCCGTCAGACCGTAACGTTGCGGGATGGGTCATGGGGTCCGGGAGGCGATCATTCCGCCTGGAACTCGCTGGCAGGCGCGCCGCTCCGTCGGGCTGTCAGCGAAGCCGAGGATCTGGTTGTCGAAATGGCGCAACGCTTTCCAGACGCGCACGGGGACAGAGAACGCGCGCTCAACCAGGCAGTGCGCGAATTGTTGCTGGCGCAGTCGAGCGACTGGCTATTGCTGCTCAGCCGGGACGATGCCGGTGAAGCGCACCGTCCGTGGGATCACCTGGAGCGCTGCCAGCGGATGTGTGCGCTGGCAGCGCGCGACTCGCTCGATGATGCGGATCAGATGACGCTTGCCGCTATTGAGGAGATTGATAATCCCTTTCCTTTTCTGAACTACCGCGTTCTGGCGGCGGAGCCTGCGGATTGATGCCTGGAACCATAGAGAACGCAGAGAGCGCGGAGCGGAAGAGAAGGCGTTCTGACTACGGAGCAAAACAGCTTCTCTGCGTCTTCTGTGTCTCCGTGGTTGATATTTACGTGACAATCGGCAATCCTGCGCGCGCCCATGCGATGATGCCGCCGCGCAGGTTGAGCACGTCGCTATACCCGGCGCGCCGGAGCATGTCGGCGGCGACGCTGCTGCGATTGCCTGAACGACAGATGGCAATGATGGTGGCGTCTTTGGGGATGCTGTTCAATTTCCGCGACAACTGCCCAAGCGGAATGAGCACGCTGTCGGGAATATGCGCTTCGACATACTCTTCGCGCTCGCGTACATCGAGCAGATACAGACGTTCGCCGCGAGCGAGGCGCTGCTGCACCTCGACGGGCGTGATTTCATCGGGTCGGGGTTGCCGTCTGAAGAAGTTGAACATTGCGCTCTTCTCCCATGATTCTTTGTTCCAACCTTCACCAGGAATATGATGCATCGAGCGGCTGAGACGTTACAGGTTCACGCGCCACAGGAAGGGTGAACCAGAAGCATGCGCCTTTGCCCGGTTCGCTTTCAACGCCCATAACGCCGCCGTGCGCCAGCACAAGTTGGCGGGCAATGGCAAGCCCCAGCCCTGTGCCTCCCTGCGCCCGCGCACGCCCGCGATCGGCGCGCCAGAATCGGTCGAAGACGTGGGGCAGATCGTCGGGGGCGATGCCCGGACCGGTATCAATTACACGGATACAGATCATATCCGCGTCTGGCGCGGGACAGACCGACCGACGCGCGCACGTCGCAACGATGCGCACGGTTCCTCCCGCAGGCGTGTAACGGAGCGCGTTCGACAGCAGGTTGTTGAGCGCCTGCGCAACGCGGTCAGCGTCTGCCAGAGCAGGCGGCAGGTCCGGGTCGCACTCCGTTTGCAGCGTGATCTGTTTCTCGACAGCCTGGGCGGTGAACAGCGTCGCGCTCTGCGCCACGATGGCTGTCACATCGACGGCTGAGCGGTTCAGGTGCAGTTGACCAGCCTCGGCGAGCGTCAATTCGCGCAGATCGGCAACCAGACGACTGAGTAGAAGCGTTTCGTCATAGATAGTGGCGATCTCATCTTTTTCGAGCGGGAACACGTCATCGAGCAGCGCGCGCAGATTGCCCTGAATGACGCTCAGCGGCGTGCGGAGTTCGTGCGCAATGTCGGCAAGCAACCGACGGCGCGCCTGCTCGGCTGCTTCGAGGCTGGCAGCCATAGTGTTGAAGGCTTCCGCAGCGCTGGCAACCTCGACAGGTCCGGCGACTGGCGCGCGCTGGGTCAGATCGCCGGACGCGAGACGCCGTGCAGCATGCGCCAGGCGATCTAGCGGCGCTGTCAGACCGCGCGCAATCACGATCCCCAGGATTAATCCAAGCGCGCCGGCGATCATCCCTGCCTGGATCAAAGTCTGGTTCAGTTGGTCGAGGAAGCGCTGCGCTGCGATGGAAAGCGCCGTTTCACGCTGCATGCGCGCCACCAGATATCCAACCGTCGCATCGTCGACGATCACTGGCATCGCCCGCTGCATATCCCCACGGTTGAGGCGCGCTGTTGACCCGCTCCCGGAGACGTTGGAATAGACAACCTGCCCGCTGGCGTCGGCGAGGATCAGTTCGAGCGGTCCGCGCATCATCCCCGGTCCGCCTGGTCCTATACCGCGCGGTCCCATCCCCCGAATGTCGGCGAAAACGGTCTCGACGCCGTCCCATCTGCGATGCGTTGCGTAGTATTCAGCAAGGCGCGGGATCAGGTTGAATTGCTGCACCTGGCTCTGCGCCAGAAATGCGCGGAAATCGGCGCGAGCCTGCGTGTTCGCCAGCAGCGCCGTCGCCATGATGCTCAGCGTCGTGACCAGGGCGAACGCCAGCGCCAACTGAACCCATAATCGCCGGATCATACGATAACCTTCAGGCGATAACCCACGCCATACACTGTTTCGATCCTGACGCCTGCATCGACTGCTTCGAGTTTGCGGCGCAAATTTTTGATATGGCTGTCAATTGTGCGTTCCATGCCCTCGTATTCGTATCCAGGACCTGCTTCGATCAGTTCGCGTCGCGTGAATGCATGCCCTGGCTGGCTCAGAAAGATGCGCAGCAGATGAAACTCGGTCGGCGTCAGCGTGAGCGGTTGACCTGCCGCCTGTACCTCGTGCCGGTCCGGATCGAGCCACACCCGTCCGGCTTCGAGCGCCGCGGCTGGCTGGGGCGTGCCGCTGCTGGCGCGTCGCAAGACGGCGCGCACACGCGCGACCACCTCACGCGGATTGAACGGTTTGGTGATGTAATCGTCGGCGCCGAGTTCGAGCCCCACGATCTTATCGGCGTCTTCGACGCGCGCGGTCAGCATAATGATGGGCAGAGCGGCGAGATGAGGGTCAGCGCGGATCGTGCGCGTAAGGTCGGCGCCGTCCACATCGGGCAACATCAGATCGAGCACCATCAGATCGGGGCGCTCACTGCGCGCCAGACGGAGGGCGGTTGCGCCATCGTGCGCGGTCAGCGTCTGAAACCCGGCGCGCTCCAGATAGGCGCCGACCAACCGCGTGATCTGACGATCATCATCAACCACCAGAATGCGTTGGGGCATACCTCATCCTCGCCAGCGAACTCTGTTCCATGATTGTAACAGAAGCAGGACTCACGACGTTGTGAGTCCCGCTTCTGTTCGGGAGAAGGCGCTCGCCGGAATAAGCATTGCGGCAGCCTTATCCGGCGGAGTGCGCCGGGCGGCTTCAGCGACTCCAGCGAGGACCGCGCCCGCCGGGTTGTGCGGTCGGTCCCTGTCCTGCGCTGGCGGGACGCTGCCCGATGAGCGGATCGTGCGCCTGGCGCACCCAACTGTCAATCGGCGAACTGACCAGGACGGTAATGTGGGCTTGCATGCTCGCCTTCGCGTCGTCTGCCTGTTTTTGGGTGATGGCGCCGCTCTTGACCAGGGCATCGATGCGAGCGAACTGCGGCGTCACGAACGCATTGACGATCTTCAGCGGATCAACCTTCTTTGCCAGCGCCACATCCGCAATCGTTTTGCCGTTGGACAGTTCGTTCAACAGCGCCTGGCGTGTCATGCCCAGCGTCTCGGCGGCAACGCCGATCAGCCCGCCATCGCGTCCGTGCATCTGCGCGCCGCCGCCTGAGCGGAGCGCCAGCGGCGTACCCGTAGGACAAACCCCGCCAGACGGACAGGCGCCCGGACGTGTCTGCGCGGCGACTGTCGGGATGGCGAAGATCAGTGTGGCAACCGTCAGTGCTCCGATGAACCATGCCAGTATACGTGATGTCATTGGCGTCCTCCTTGTGGATAAGAGCCGTCGTTTGTGATTGTGATTGGAGTGTAGCAAAGGAAGATGGAGAACTGCTGGAGATCATGTGCAGCTTGTCGGGAGTCGCTGCTCGACGACGGTCACATCCGCCTGATCGCCAGTGGGATCGCTGCTGACGCACATTCGTCGTCCGCATCCGGTGCGACGGTCGTTTTTGACAAAAAATTAATGAACCGTTGCAATGTGTAACTTCATGTGCTACACTAGATAGCGACTCAAGGTCCAGTAGCTCAATGGATAGAGCACCAGTCTTCGGAACTGGGTGTTGGGGGTTCGAGTCCCTCCTGGACCGCCAATTTTTTACCCCGTTGTGATTGCCCGATCGCTAAAGACTCAGAGCGTCCACTCGTTCGAGTAGTACGTTGCGTCTGTTATTCTCGCAACACACAATTGCACCTGTGTCTGCCGCTGCATGCACCGCTCATTTGCGAGACGGCGCGGTGTCTGGACGCCAGTAAACAAGAGCTGTCCGCCAGTGCGTATGTTGTGACCAGCGAATGTGAGGCGCTATGAATGATGAGACGCCGCTCAGCGTATTACTGGTTGCCCGGAGTGACGAAGTTGCAGGCAGGCTCCGCGCAGCATTCGGCGATCTGGCGATCACCCTTGACCACGTTTCTCCCGATCAGGCGTTGCACACGTTATCGATGTCCCGCGTCGATGTTGTGCTTCTTGATGTCAGCCCCTTCCCCGATGTGCCTCTAGAGTTGATCGCGTCAATCGTCGCTGTTGCGCCGCATGTGCCCATCCTGGCATTGGTGGTCAACGACGCGGATCCGCGCGCGCTGGCGGCGCTGGCGGCTGGCGCCCATGACTTTGTCAGTTCTGAAGCGGCGGCAAATGCGATTGTGAATCGTTTGCGCAGCGCAGCAGCGCATCGTCTGGCGGAAAAGAGCAGTCAACCGGCTGCGTTGAAGGACCTCATCCTGCGCAGCCACGATGCCGTGCTATTGATCGGTCGTGATGGGCGGGTCAATCAGGCGAACGCCGCCGCAGCCGCGCTCTTTGGCGTGATCACCGAGCGGTTGATCGGCGAACCATTCGGCACGCCAATTGTCTCGAACCTGGCGACGACCATCGACATTCCGCGTCGGGATGGCGAGCCGATTGCAGCCGAGTTGTTTTTGCTCCACGTGCTGAACGATCAGTCTGATGACGCATATCTGGCGATTCTGCGCAGCATCTCACGGCATCATCGCCTCGACGTTGATCTGCGCCTGATGATGGCGGCAATCGCCAGCACCAGCGATGGCATCGTGATCGCCGATCTTGATGGAATCCCGCACTACCAGAACCCTGCTTTCCAGAAGATGACCGGACTGACGCTCGATGACCTGCGGGTGGCTGGCGGTCTGCTGCGTCTGTACCGCGATATTGGCACGGCGCGCGCGATGCTGGCGGCGGTGCGCAGCGGCGAGTCCTATCGCGGAGAAGTGCGCCTGACAGACCGTCAGGGTCATTCGATCAACGTATTGCTGAATATCGATCCGGTGCTCGATGCATCGGACCAGGTGATTGCCCTGGTTGCCGTGCATACTGATGTGACGCAGCGGAAGTTGACCGAAGACCGTCTGGCGTATCTGTCGTCGCACGATCCGCTGACGGGTCTGGCGAATCGGACATTGATGCTTGATCGGTTGCAGCTTGCGCTGGAGCGACGCAATCGGCGGGGAGCGGCGCCATGCGGCATTTTGCTGCTCGATCTGGATCGCTTCAAGCAGATCAACGACAGCCTCGGACACACGATTGGCGACGAAGTGCTGATCGCCGTCGCCGGTCGTCTGAAGCATGTGACCCGTCCCGGCGACACGGTGGCGCGGCTCGGCGGCGACGAGTTTGCTGTAGTGGTCGACTCAGTCGGTTCACTGGAAGATATCTGGCGGATTGCGCTGCGTATCCAGCAGGCGCTGAGTCATCCCATTACGGTGCAGGATCATTCCCTGACGGTTGGCGTCAGCCTTGGGATTGCAGTGGATGATGGGCGGACGACGGATGCAGTCGCGCTGTTGCGCGATGCTGATACGGCGCTTCATCAGGCGAAAGCGCGCGGTCGTTCGCGCATCGTTCTGTTTGAGGAGGCGATGCATACCGCAGCAGCAACGCAACTGCAACTCGAAATCGAGTTGCGGCAGGCATTGCAGCGCAAAATGCTGGTGATGCACTATCAGCCGATTGTGAATCTCGCCAGTGGAACAATCTATGGCTTTGAAGCGTTGATGCGCTGGCATCGTCCGCTGAGCGGCTTGATGCTTCCCGACAGTTTTTTGCCGATTGCTGAGGAAGCGGGCATGATCCCGGCGCTTGGCGCCTGGAGTATCGCTGAGGTCTGTCGGCAGGCGCGGCGCTGGCGCGATCAGTTTGGCGCTGCTGCGGACATGCCGATCAGTGTCAATATCCATAGCCGGCAGTTTGAACAGGCGGATCTGCCGCAGCAGGTGCAACGGGCGTTGCACGAATTCGATTTGCCTGGCTCGGCGCTGATTATTGAGATCACTGAGAAAGTGGCGCTAACCGACATCGATCTGGCGGTGTCGCAATTGCGGCAACTCAAGGAACTTGGGGTGCGGGTCGTGCTGGACGATTTTGGCGCCGGGTATTCGTCGCTGAGTTACCTGGCGCGTCTGCCGGTCGATGGCGTCAAAATCGATCGGGTGTTCATCCAGTCGATGATGCACGATCCTCTGTCCGCCACGATCGTGCGCGCTGTCATGACGCTCGCCAGGGAGTTAGGGCTGCATGTCGTGGCGGAAGGCGTTGAGACGGAAGAACAACGCGCTACGCTGCTGAACCTTGGATGCACCTGTGCGCAGGGATGGCTGTTTGATCCGGCTGTTGACGCTGATGCGGCGGCGGACCTTATTGGAAAGCGGTTAGGGTTGGGGATCGAGAACTGTGAATCGGATTAGGGATTAGGGGTTAGGTGTCCACATTCATACTCTTATCGCATGCAATCCGTGTCCTCGATCCACCTTCACGCCCCGGCGAAGGTCGGGTCCGAGTCCTGGGCAGAGCGGCGCAGGTTTTACCGCCGTCGCATCAGGAGCGAGACATAGTACACCATTTGCAGAATGGCGGTCGCTGCGGCTGCAACGTAAGTCAGCGCTGCGGCGTCGAGCACTGCCTTGACCCCCTCGGCTTCCTGGCGCGTCACCAGACCATAGCGTTCGAGCATTGCGCGAGCGCGGGCGCTGGCGTCGAACTCGACCGGCAGCGTGACTAAGCTGAAAATCGCGCCGCCGCTCATCAGCAGCACGCCGATCCAGGCAAGCGCCAGCCCTGCTCGCGAGAAGGCGCCGAGCACCAGCCCAACCATCAGCAGAATGCCGCCGAGTTGTGAACCAATGTTGACAATGCCGACGATTCCAGAGCGCAAGCGCAACCAGGCGTATCCCTGCCGATCCTGCAACGCATGCCCCAGCTCATGCGCGACAACCGCCATCGCTGCGACTGAGGGGTGGGCGATGGAACCGGCGGAGAGGCGCATTACCTTCGCGCGCGGATCGTAATGATCGGTCAGTTCGCCGCCGATCTGCTCAATGCGCACATAGTCGAGACCTTCATTGCGCATCAGGACGCGCGCCACATCAAGACCGGTCATGTTGCGCGCATTCCGCACCTGGGCGTATTTTTTGTAGGTGGACTGCACCTTCCACTGCGCCCACAGCGTGATGCCTGCGCCAAGCAGCATGACAATCAAATAGAGAGGGCTGAAAAACATATGCGTTTCCTTCTGAATACCTCTTTCCCAACGATGAGCGCCTGTGTTCTATGCGCGACGAAACTGGCGTTGTGTCAGGAAAGTGACCAGTCCAAAGGTGATGATCGCAATGATCCCAAGATCAATCCAGACCTCCGGGTCCGGCGTGATGCCGCGCAACATCAGGTCTTGAAACCCTGCAACGCCGTGACTCATCGGGATGAGCGCGGTGATTGGCGCGATCCAGGCGGCGAAGCTGTCCCGACTGATGAAAAAGCCGCTAAAGAAGATCGACAGCAGCAGGCTGATCATTGCAAACTGAATCGCCTGACTGTCTGATCCAGCCACGGTCGAAATGAGAAAGCCCGCCCCCAGCGATGCAATCGTCAGCAGCAACAGCAACAGCGCGAACAGCAGCCAGTCGCCCTGGAGCGGTACGCCGAGCAGACGCATCGCTGCTGCCAGCGCTGCTGATGCAATGGCGATGAATACCGTGTAGCCAAGGTATTTACCGATGAGCAGTTGCACCATATTGGCAGGCGATACGCGAAACAGCTCAAAGGCGCCCATCATGCGCTCGCGCACCAGCGCCAGCGCTCCGAGCGACACTGCAGTATGCTGCACCAGCAACGCCAGCACGCCTGGTGCATAGTATACCACTGCCGGGTAAGCCCCGCTTGCCTGCCCGATAGATTCAGTGCGAATATTCTGGTAGCGCTGTTGCACGGGAGAGACTATCGTCTCCGGCGCAATGCTGACAAAAATGGCGATCTGCTGATCGAGCAGCAGCAACAATTCCCTTGAGTCGCGCAGTTCTTCCAACCCGCGCTCGAGATCGCCGGAAACCAGGAGAGCGTCTACCTCGTCGAGGGCGCGGATGGCGTCATTCGCGCGCATGCGCAGGTTTTCGACATCATCGCTGCGACCGGCAAACAGGTTCTCTGGCGGAATGACATCGCGGAACTGAACGATCAATGCGCGCAGGGTGCGCAGTTCCTGGCGAATGGCGTCCTGCTCGGCGCGGCTCACCGTGCGTTCGAGTTCGGTCAGACGACTGGCGCCAACCGCGATTCGCACGCCAACTGCGCGCGCCTGTTGCTGCGCCCGACGGGTCTGTTCTGTCAGCAGCGCCTTGTTGATCTCGTTGATCTGGGCATACGCCAGGTACTGGATCCATCCCTCAACCAGCGGGTTGATCGCATTCGAGTAAATCAGGATGGTCGGGTTTTCGCCGCGTTGCAGCTTGCCAAATACATCTTCCGGCACAATCTGAACGACGTCGAGATCGCCGCTCGCCAGCGCCGCGCGCGCTTCGGCGAGGGTGTAGGCGCGGTTGACCAGCCTGAAATTAAGCCCTGCGAGTCCTGCTATCTGCGCGCGTATGTCAGCCGGGAGATCGTCGGGCAGAATGAGCGCCGTGCGCAGCACCGGGTTGCTGTTGACGAACCCTGCGCCAAAGAGCGCAAGCACCAGGAGCGGACCGGCAACCAGGCTGATCAGGAGCAGCGGTTGGCGACGAATCTCGCGCACTTCCTTGAGAAAGTAAGCGCGGACGCGGATCAACCAGCGCGCCGCTTCATCGGCGGGGCGCGGCGTTGTCAGGCTGCGCTGCGTGGGACGTTCTGGCGCTGTGCTGTCCATGGGACTCTCTCTCCATCATTGCATCGGCGGTTTGATCGATCGGCTGGTTTTCCCATTGCCGGATAATCCGGATGAAGACGTCATCGAAGGTCAGCGCCAGTTCCTCGGCGCTCTCAACCACGATGTTCGGTCCATCCGGGTCTTCCAGGATGTTGAGCACTTCCGGGATCCAGTTGCCGGCGTCATCGACAGTGACGTGCAGTTCGCGGTCCGATTCGGGAACGTAGCGCACCTCCTTGACGTGCGGGCAGCGACGCAGCGCGCTGACCGCCTTTGCCAGGTGCGCCGGGTCTGCCAGTGTCAGGTGAATGATCTCGCCGCCAAGGGCGCGGCGCTTCAGGTTCTGCGGCGTATCAATCGCCAACAGGCGCCCCTGCCGCATCACGGCGACATAGTCGCAGTACATCGCCTCGCTCACGATCTGGGTCGTGATCAGCAAGGTGCGTCCCTGGTCGCGCAGGGTGCGAAAATAGTCCCAGAATCGTCCGCGCAGCACCGGATCGATGCCAGCCGTTGGTTCATCGGCGAAGATCAGGTCCGGGTCGTGCATCAGCGCGCCAACAAGCATGAGGCGGCGCTGCATGCCGCCGGAGAGTTGCCGTCCCAGGCGATGGCGCGCACTGGCGAGATCGACGAATTCGAGCAGTTCATCGAGACGCTGGCGGATCTGATGGCGGCGCATGCCGTAGAGCGACGCCAGAAACTCGGCGTTTTCCGTAACGCTCAGGTTTGGGTAGAGTACGAACTGCTGCGGAATATACCCGATGCGCGCCTGATGTTCGGGACGAAATGCCGCTGGATTGACGCCAAGGACGCGGATGGTTCCTTTGTGGGGGCGGTAGAGACCGAGCGCCAGGCGCACGGTGGTGGTTTTGCCGCACCCGCTTGGTCCGATCAGTCCGAGGATCGTCCCTTCTGGCACGGTGTAGGTTTGATCGAAGACGCCAGCGTTTTCGCCGAAGATCAAGCTGACGTTGTGCGACTCGATGACATTGGCGCGCGTCGATGTCATGGTGCGCTCCTGCGCGAAGAACCGAGAACTGAGAACTGATAGGAAGATCAATCAAAACCTGGACAAACACGCCTGTACCTGTGGAGCGGTCGGTGTTGGTTTCGACAGGCTCAACCGGCGTTGGCTGAGCTTGTCGAAGCCAACGCCGATCAATTGTCTGATATCTGGTTGATCTTCCTATCAGTGCGTTCCTGAGATATGGTGCAACTCTTGTTCCATTGTACAGGATGCGCGGTGAGTCTGAGCGAGCAATCGCCATATCGCTGCGTGCAAAGCGAACTATCGGCGACATTGCGGTATAATACTCATGCGCGGATTGCGGCAGGGCGCGGTCCTGGAAAGATTGCATCCGCATCAGCGCGTCGTCGATCCAACCACACAACCGGCACATCCATTATCAGGGGGCAATCACATGGCATGGGGCGACGAGCCAGGGCATGAGTGCGGCATTTTTGGCATTTACGCGCCGCACGAGGACGTGGCGCGCCTGACGTTCTTCGGTCTCTATGCGCTGCAACATCGCGGGCAGGAAAGCGCAGGCATCGCGGTGTCCGACGGACGGCGCATCCATCTCCATAAGGATATGGGGCTGGTCGCGCAGGTGTTCAATGAAGACAACCTGCGCCCGCTCAAAGGGCATATCGCCATCGGGCATACGCGCTACTCCACCACCGGCTCCTCAAAACTGCAAAACGCGCAGCCCTTCGTGGTCGAGAGCGTCCTCGGTCCGCTGGCTGTCGGTCATAACGGCAACCTGACGAACGCGCCGCAACTGCGGCGCGAGTTGTTGATGCGCGGCGTCGGTCTGACATCATCGAGCGATAGCGAAGTCATTACGCAAATGCTGGCAGGCGGCGAGGGGCGCACCTGGGAAGAAAAACTGCGCGTCTTCATGATACGCGCTCAAGGCGCGTATTGCCTGACAGTGCTGACGCGCGATACGCTCTATGCGGTCCGCGATCCGTGGGGGCTGCACCCGCTCTGCTACGGGCATCTCGGCAATGGGGGGTGGGTGGTGGCGTCGGAGAGCTGCGCGCTGGCAACCATCGGCGCAACGCTGGAACGCGAACTGGCGCCAGGTGAGATCATGGCGTTCGATGAACGCGGTCCGCGCACGATTGCGCACTCTCCTGCGCCGCAGCGCGCCATGTGCCTGTTTGAATATATTTACTTTGCCCGTCCCGACAGCATTGTGGACGGGCAGACGCTGCATGCTGCGCGGGTCGCCGCCGGACGCGAACTGGCGCGCGAGGCGCCAGCCGACGCCGACATCGTCATTCCCGTGCCGGACAGCGCCGTGCCTGCTGCGATTGGCTATGCGCAGGAATCGGGCATTCCCTATCAGGAAGGGTTGATCAAGAATCGGTACATCGGTCGCACCTTCATTCAACCCGACGACCGCCTGCGTAAACTGGGCGTGCAGTTGAAGTTTAACCCACTGAGCGATAGCCTGGCAGGCAAGCGCGTTGTGCTGGTGGACGACAGCATTGTGCGCGGGAATACGTCGGGTCCGATCGTGCGGCTGCTGCGCGATGCTGGCGCTGTTGAGGTGCATATGCGCGTCTCTTCGCCGCCGATCAAACACCCCTGCTTCCTCGGCGTCGATATGGCGACCTACCCGGAGTTGATTGCGCATCGGTTAACGCTGCCGGAAATCCGCGATCACCTGGGGGTCGATAGCCTGGCGTACCTGAGCCTGGAAGGTCTCATTCGCGCAACCGGCAATGCGAACAAGGGGTTCTGCCATGGCTGCTTCACCGGCAAGTATCCGGTGGATGTGCAGCTTGTCGAGAAAGAAGTGTTCGAGGCGTGAGAAAAGCCTCAACGTATTGCCCTGGTTACGCGACAACGATAGCCTGTTCGTTCAAAACCTGCTCCCAGAGCGGCGACAGGCGATGCGTTGCAATCTCCTCAGGCGTCACGCCGCGCGCCTGAACAGGCGCCAGAATGTGCGCCGCCGCAATGCCCAGCATCTCGAACCGCTCACGGTCGTTGTAGCGCGCCCAAGCGGACGAAACGACAAACAGATCGATGTCGCTTCCTTCTCTCGCGGAACCTGTTGCCTGTGAGCCAAAGAGAAGAATTTGTTCGCAATGAATGCCCATGTTCTTCAGTTCGGCGCGAAAACGTTGAATAATCATCTTAAGTTCGGGTGTTGTTTCAACCATTGAAGCACCTCCTCCGTTCGCTCCAGATAATCACGGACAACAGACTCTGGGTACTGCGCGATCATCTTTGGCAGATCATCCGGATACCGTGTGGGCACGCTGGCATTGTTGATCTTGCCGATGAAATCCAAATAGGTCTGTGGGATAGCCAGTCCGCTCTGCTTGACCAGATAAATCAAGTCATGCGTTTTGGGCGGAACAGACTACGTGACTGCGGTAACGTGCGCCTTGAGCATCTTTTCGAGCGCAAGGTGACACATAAACACAACGTAGAGATAACGCCCGGTTGCCAGCATGTGGCGTGCGGTTTCCACATCATACTCGGACATATCAAGCCAGTTCCGGGTATCGGGCTTCAGGGGCTTTCTCGCACTGCTAACTTTACTATCACTCTGACCATCTCCGCTGCGGCGACCGGCTCACGCTGACAGGCGCTGCGAAGAAAGGTCCTCCCATACGGAGGCGCCAGATCCGCCAATTCTTTGCGCGTATTATAGAGTGCCGCATGTGCGATGGAAAGAGATTTCCACATTCGTGTTCTTCCATTAAACGACCAGACGCCTTGACCAAATACGCCACGCCCTCCGCACCAACCGCGCTGCGAGTCGCACTGAGTTGATTGTGGTCAGGAAATTGCGCCAATGCGCCCGATGCTATTCGTCCGGCGGTTGATGAACTTTGAAAAATAATCCCCCTCTCCAGCGCCGCTGGAGAGGGGGTGGGGGGTGAGGAAAAAAGGGCTTTGGGACGCGGCAAACACCCCTGAGAGCGAGGAGCGCCCCTCCGCTGGCGCACGCAACATTCCCGATCAGCGCAGCCGTCTAACCAGGGGACCTCCGAAAAAGGAGACGGCTGATGACTGCTGTGATTCATGTTGAGCGCCTGACGCGCCGCTTCGGCTCCATTACCGCCGTGGATGGCGTGACCTTCTGCGTCGAAGAGGGTGAGGTCTTCGGTCTGCTCGGACCTAACGGCGCCGGCAAGACAACGACTGCGCGCCTGCTCAACGGCGTCCTGACCCCCTCCGAAGGACAGATGCAGGTGCTGGGGCTCGATCCGGTGACGCAGGGAAGCGCATTTCGCCAGCAGACCGGCGTGCTGAGCGAGACCCCTTCGCTCTACGAGGGTTGACTGCCTGTGATGATCTGGTCTCTGCGACGCTTTGTACGGTGTGCCCGAATCCCAGCTGGCTCAGCGTGTGGACGAGGCGCTGGATTTCTTCGATCTCTCCCGGCGCGCCAATGATCGGGTCACCACGTTCAGCAGAGGCATGAAGCAACGGCTGGCGCTGGCGCGCGCCCTGATCCACGAACCGCCCCTCCTCTTCCTGGACGAGCCAACCTCTGGCCTCGATCCCGAAGCAGCGCGCCACGTGACGCAGATGATCCAGCAGCTCAGCCATCAGCAGGGGCGCACGGTCTGCCTCTGCACCCACAATCTGAACGAAGCGCAACGTCTGTGTGATCGTGTGGCGGTGATGAATCAGGGGCGCCTGCTGGCGCCTGGCGCGCCGGTGGAACTGGCGCGCACGCTGTGGTCGGGAGTGTGGGTCGATATTGAGTTCAGAGCGCCGCTGGCGGACGCCGTCGCCGATGCCCTCTGGTCGGTGCGCGGCGTGAGCGATGTGCAGCGTGATGGTGAGCGCCTGGCGGTGCGCGTGGTGCGACGATGCAATTCCGGCAGTGGTGGCGTGTCTGGCAGCGCGGGGCGCGTCGATCATGCGGGTCAACCCGCGCCAGTACTCGCTGGAAGATGTCTATTTCGAGCTGCAGCAACAGCAACGGGAGGGGCTGTCATGCACTGGCGCGTCCTGCGAACCATTGCCATTGCCCTGAAAGATCTCAAGGAGGTGGCGCAGAACCGGGCTGCCCTGGTTCCGGCGATCATCGTTCCGCTGGTCTTCATCGTTCTGCTGCCGCTGTTCATCATTCTCGCGCCAGCTCTGCTCGATTTCACGACGATACCGCTGTTCTCCACGGAGGGTCCGGTGCAGATGATGAAGGAGAACATTCCGGCGCTGGCGGATGAACTGGCAGGGCTGAACGAGCAGCAGGCCTGGATCGTACTGATGATCGGCTACTTTTTTGCGCTCTTCATGCTGATCCTGCCGTTGATGCTCTCGACCATCGTGGCTGCCGATTCGTTCGTCGGTGAGAAGGAGCGGAAGACCATCGAGGCGCTGATCTACACCCCGGCTTCGGATACGGAACTCTTCCTGGGGAAGATGCTGGCGTCGGTGGCGCCCGCCGTCGCGCTGGGGTGGCTGGGGTTCCTGGTGTACGGGGTGGTGGTGAATGGCGCGAGCTGGCACGCGATGGGACGCATCTGGTTCCCGCCAGCCGCGTGGCGCCCCCTGATGCTGTGGGTGGCGCCAGCCATCGCCGTGCTGGGCATGGCGGTCACCGTCATGATCTCCGCCAGGGTTCAGACCTTTATGGAGGCGTATCAGATCAGCGGCTCGCTGGTGGTGTTGGTGCTGGCGCTGGTGATCGGGCAGGTGACCGGCGTGCTCTATATGAGCGTGGGTGTGGCGCTTGCCGTAGGACTCGCGCTGTGGCTGATCGATGCCGCGATGATCTGGTTGGGGATGCGCACAATGGCGCGTGAGGCGCTGCTGGCGCGGAGGTGATGAAATATATCGAGCGGCAATCGCTGGAAGAGTTGCTGCGGCGCATTGTGCGCGAGGAGTTGCGAAATGTCGCGTAATCAGCGCGTTCCAAAACCTTCGCGCCTTTGTGTGAGTTTCTTCAAACAGTATCGAGTGTGAAGGCTGTCGGGAAACCGTGTCGCCCGGTCCAGCCCGTGCAGTTGAGCCTGGCGCCCGTAGCCTGCGGCTTCAGCCGCCAGGCGGTGAGGCGGATAGAGGAATAATGTCTCAAAAACCGTCAACCACCGGGCAGGGAGACGGATAGCGGAATAATGATTCAAAGTCCATCAGGGCGCGTTTTTCGTCAGATCGTTTGTCTCGCTCCACAGAATGCGCTAGAATATCCGTGTTACTCGCTGAAGCGCCGGATGGCGAAGTGAGCGTTCTGTGGAATCGAACCGTCCGTTGCTACTGCTGATCGATGGTCATGCGCTGGCGTATCGCGCCTTTCACGCGCTGGCGGAAGCCGGGTTGCGCTCCTCGACCGGCGAGCCGACCTATGCGGTCTATGGGTTTACCTCGGCGATGCTCAGCGCCATCGAGGAGTATCGCCCGGAGTACGCAGCGGTGGCGTTCGATGTCGGCAAAACCTTCCGCGACGAACTGTACGCCGAATACAAGGCGAACCGCGCCGAAACCCCGGCGGAGTTCGAGCAGCAACTCGAACGTATCAAACAGGTGCTGGCGGCGTTCGATATTCCGATCTACACCGCTGAAGGGTACGAAGCCGACGATGTCATCGGCACGCTGGCGCGCCAGGCGACTGAACGCGGCGTTGATGTCCTGATCCTTACCGGCGATACCGATACGCTCCAACTGGTCAACGAGCACGTGACCGTGCTCCTCAACAATCCGTACCTCCGCGGACCGAAAACAATCACGCGCTACGGCGTTGCAGAAGTTGCGGAACGCTACAAAGGGCTGCGTCCCGATCAACTCGCTGATCTGCGCGGCTTGAAGGGCGATCCGTCCGACAATATTCCTGGCGTCAAGGGCATCGGCGAGGCTGGCGCGATTGCGCTGCTCAATCAGTTCGGCACGATCGAGAATCTGTACGACCATCTGGACGAAGCGCCAAAGCGCTACCGGAAGCATCTTGAAGGGCAGCGTGACATCGCGCTCTTCAGCAAGAAACTGGCGACGATCGTGTGTGACGCGCCGGTGACGCTCAACCTCGCGGCAGCGACGCTTGCCGACTACGACCGCAGCAGGGTGATTGCGATCTTTCAGGAACTCGAGTTTGGTGCGTCGCTCGTCAAACGCCTCCCTCCCACCGGCAACACGACCGCTGTGCAATCGTTGCCGCCGGCGCCGCAACCGTTGCCGTCCCCGCCACAAGCGGAACCGTCGCCGCCGCCCCAGGTCGATATGTTTGCGCCGGAAGCGCCTGCCACGTCTGGGTCTTCTCCCGAACCGCAGCAGTTGACCCTGTTCGGCGATATGGAGACTGCGCCGCCGCGCGTCGCGCATGTCGAAGCGCCGCTGCGCGCAGCGCCGGGCGAATACCGCGCCGCGTGCAGCGACGAGGACCTGGAAGCGGTGATTGCCGAACTTGCCGCTGCGCCGCTGATTGCGTTCGACACTGAGACGCTCGGCATGAACCCGTTGCGCGATGACCTTGTCGGCATTTCGCTGGCGACGGTTCCCGGTCGGGCATGGTACATTCCGGTGGGGCATACCACCGGCGAGGCGCAACTGCCGCGTGAGCGAGTGATCGCGGCGCTGCGTCCGTTCTTCGCCGATCCAGCGCGCCCCAAGATCGCCCATCACGCCAAGTTCGACATTGAAGTGCTGGAACGCGCCGGAATCCCGGTCGCCGGTCTGTCGTTCGATACCATGCTGGCAGCCGGGCTGCTCGACAAACGCCGCAACCTGAAAGACCTGGCGTTCTATGAACTGGAACTCGCTGAGCCGCTCGATGTGATTGGCGACCTGATTGGCAAGGGAAAAAGCCAGGTCACCTTCGCCGAGGTGCCGATTGCGCGCGCCACGCCGTATGCCGCCGCCGACGCCGATATGACGCTGCGCCTGAAACCGGTGCTGGAAGCGAAACTGCGCGCCGCTGGCAGCGTCGCCGATATTTTCTATCGCCTGGAAATGCCGCTCGTTCCGGTGCTGGTGCGGATGGAGCAGGCGGGTATTCTGCTCGATGTTCCATATATGCGAGCGCTTGGCGAGCGCATGGGGCGGGAACTTGCAGAGATCGAGCGGCAGATCTTCGCCATCGCCGGGCAAACGTTCAACATCCACTCTGGCGATCAGTTGAGCGAGGTGCTGTTCGGTCCCAAGATCAACCTGCCCACCACCGGTCTCGACCGCACGCGGACGGGGCGCTACTCGCTGACGGCGCAGGCGCTTGAGGAATTGCAGGCAAGCGACACGACCGGCATCATCGAGTTGATCCTGCGCCACCGTCGCCTGAGCAAACTCAAATCGACCTATGTTGATGAGCTTCCGGCGCTCGTTAACCCGGAGACCGGCAGAGTCCACACCGATTTCAATCAGCTCGGCACAGCGACGGGGCGGTTGAGCAGCAATTCGCCCAACCTGCAAAATATTCCGACCCGCACCGAAGAGGGACGCGAGGTGCGGCGCGGCTTTATCGCAGCGCCGGGGCACGTGCTGATCGCTGCTGACTATTCGCAGATCGAGTTGCGTGTGCTGGCGCATATCACCGGCGATCCGAACCTGATCCAGACGTTTATCGAGGGGCGCGACATTCACGCCGCCACTGCTGCGCGTCTGTTCGGCGTCGGCTTCAATGCTGTGGATAAGAATCAGCGGCGGATCGCCAAAACTGTCGTCTTCGGCGTCATCTATGGCATCAGCCCGTTTGGGCTGGCGCAGCGCCTGGGCATTTCGCGCGAACAGGCGCGCGCCCTGATCGACAGCCTGTTCAATGAGTTTCCCCGCATCCGCGACTACATTGACCGCACGCTGGAAACCGGAAGGAACGAAGGGTACGTGCAATCGCTCTTCGGTCGCCGTCGCCCTATGTTCGACCTGCGCACCTCCGGTCCGCGACGCCAGGCTGCCGAGCGCGAGGCGATCAACCATCCGATCCAGTCTACAGCGGCGGACATCATGAAACTGGCGATGATCGCCGTCGATGCCGAACTGCGCCGCCGCGATCTGCGCACCCGGATGCTGCTCCAGGTCCACGACGAGCTGATCTTTGAAGCGCCGGAAGCGGAAGTGGACGAAGTAGTGGCGCTGGTGCGCGACCGGATGGAAGGGGTGTTGAGCGACATGCACCCGCCGTTCGCCGTCCCGCTGCGCGTCGAGATCGAAAAAGGACCGAATTGGGAAGAACTGACGCCGGTGTGATCCGGTGTATCGTAGGGGCGAGGCGACGCCTCGCCCGTGGGGTGTACCATTGCGTGCGCCGAGGCGACGCCTCGCCCGTGGGGTGTGCCACCGCGTGCGCCGGGGCATCGCACCGCCGCACCCATTAGGACATCACGCCAGCGCGTGGTAGAGGCGCAGCGCTGCCGCGCCTGCAGAAGGTCAAAGACGCGCCCGACCCTTGAGGTCTTCTCCAGTGGGTCAGTGTCAGCCGTGGAGTCTTGCCGGCGAGAGGATCTTTGCTCTGCGCTTGTGCATGTCCAGACTTCAAGGGTCTTATAGTGCGATCAAATAAAATCTGGACAATCGAGCCTGCACCTTTGGAGCGGTTGGCGCTGGCTGAGCCTGTCGAAGCCAACGCCGATCACGAGGATTGTCCAATATCTGGTTGTTCTTCCTATTAGAGGGAAGCAACAGGCAGCAGGCATTGTAGAGGCGTCCCTTCTCAATCCTCCCCAACCGCCGGGCTACAAAAATGACAAACGTCATATCCGGTGCATGATCCTGCATCATCCTCATGTCACGCTTGCGTGTCACAATCATTCCAGGCATATGCTACAATGAAAGGGCGCGACGATGAGCATAGGCGTGCTGACCGGAAAGGACATCTTTTCAGGAGACCATCCCCGTATGACCCTCGTTGAACCTGTGACGCAGGCGCGTCCCCGCGACCAGCGAACGCTTGATGCGGAGCGACCCACCTTTTCAATTG
>JAUQOW010000139.1 GCA_030550675.1 Chloroflexota bacterium | reverse complement strand
CTACCTTCGACATGTAACCTTCCCGCCTTCAAACGCCTCGCGCACCACCGCCAGTTTGTCAGGGTTGCGGACGATGGCGCTCAGGTCGAAGAGCAGCACCCCCTTATCAGACACGGCGCGCGCTATCTCCAGGGCGCGCCGGAGTTCCGCTGCCGACAGCGATCCGGGCGCGTCGATGGTCTGGATGATGGGCAGGATGTCTGCGCAACTCCGCGCGTGGATCTCTCCCACAACGTCAGCGATCCATTCGGATGATTGACCGCAGAGACGATGGTAGACCATCGGACTGATGATATCGACACGCCTGCCGAGCAACGCCACGTCCTGCCCGACAATCGTGCGAATGGCGGCGTTGTGGTCGGTCAGCCGCCAGGGGAGCGCAAACAGACCCAGACGCAGATCGGGACGCTGCGCTTTGAGGAAGTCGCGGACGTCCTGAACGAACCCTGCGATCCGCTGGCATTTCCACTCGACCCAGGCGTCGAAGCGTTTGTTCAGAATGGCGTCTATCGCCGCCTTACGCTCATCGACGGCGTACTCCCGTAGCGGATGCCCGAAGAAGAGGGCGAGGCACTGGTCGCAAAAGCAGGTCTGCACCAGGTTCGGCTGCGGAACTTCCCAGCGCAGCGGGTAGCGCACGAAATCGAGCCAGACGCCGTGCAGCGAGTCTCCGTGCCGTTCCAGTATGCTGCGCAGGCTGGCAAGACGATGAGCGCGGACATGGACGTTGTTTGGGCAGAGCGGGACGTACCACTCATCTGATCCCATCGCGCTGCCGTACTCATCGACCGGGGCGCTGTCGGGGAAGCTCACGCGCAGATCGGCGCCGGCAAACAACGGCAGATCGACATAGACTGTCGCACCCTGCCGCCGAAGACGATCAAGAAGCGCGTCTGTGAGCGCGTGAATCTGGATAACGACGCTATTGGCGCCGCTCTGGACAAATGTGCGCCATTCCGCTTCGAGGTTCGTCGGCGATGGCGACCAGTAGAAGCCGTGGATCGGAGGCATGTGTTTCTGAAAACTGAAAACTGAGAACTGAGAACTGAGAACTGAGAACCAGGAACCGAGAACGGGTCAGGGAGTAGGGAGTGGGGTCTCGCTTTCCACCTGCTACCTTCTCACCTTTCACCCTCCCATGTTGAACGTTCGGCGCCTTCCCACCTTTCCACCTTCGCACGTGCCACCTCCCCACCTGCTGTTTTGAACCACAGAGGCGCAGAGGACACATAGGGCGCCATTGCCCCTCTTGCCTCTTGTCCTGCACTACCTGTCCACGTGCTGCGCGATCCCAAGACCCTTGAGATCGGAATATGTCCGAACAGGGGGCGGGGATCGTTCCGCCCGTGAGGTCCTATTCCATTCATTTGATCGGGGCGAAGACTTCAGGAGTCGGGCGCCTTCCTGCCTTCCACCTTCCCACCGCTGCGCACCAGCCGTTGCAGTGCAACGGCTCTACCTGCTCCCGTCCCGCCTGCAACCTGTAACTCAAATCGTGCTACAGCCGTTGCAGTGCAACGGCTCTACCTGCCCCTGTCCCGCCTGTCCCCTGCCCCCCTTCCCACGTTCAACGGGCAACGTTCAACGTTTCACGCCTCGACAGGCAACGGTGCGTCGTCCGCCAATGCGGTATCGTCGGCGTCCGCGTCGTCGATCAGGTCGATGGGGGAGCGGGCGAAGCGCAACGCTGCGGCGCGCGCCCGTCCGTCGCGCTCCTCTGTCAGTGACCATGAAGCGTGGGAGACCAGCAGCGCCAGTTCCAGACTGCGCCCGATGGTCAGCGCCAGGCGGCGCGCACCGCGTTCCAGGCGCGCGCGGTCGCGCGTTTCGTCGAACCAGCGCCGGGCATGGTCGAGCGCCGCGCGCGCGCTGGCGCCAGCGGCGGCGAGGCGGCTGTCGCCAATGCCTGCCGTCAGTTCGTCCGCCAGGCTTATCATCGCGTCCCAGGTTCCCGGCTGCGCCAGCGCGCGCAGCGTGTCAAGCGCGAGGATGTTGGTCGTTCCCTCCCAGATCGGCAGCACGTGCGCATCGCGCAGCAACGTCGGCAGACCGGTGTCTTCCACATAGCCAGCGCCGCCAAACGCCTCAATGACTTCGCTCATCACGTCGACCGCCTGCCGTCCCGTCGTCAGTTTGGTGATCGAGGTCAGAACACGCAACAGATGCCGCTGGCGTTCGTCGGCGGTCCCCGCTTCTTCCGCGCCGAGCAGTCCAGCCGTCAGGAAGCTCAGGTGGAAGGCGCCCTCGAATTCCGCCTGCAACGTCGCCAGGGTTTCGGTATGGAGCGGTTGCCGGTTGAGCGGCGCATCGAAGGCGACGCGGCGCCGGGCGTAATCGCGCGCCAGGGCGATGCCCCGCCGCATGAACGATGCCGCCGAGACGCTGTTCCAGATGCGGGTGACCTGAAGCATTGGCACCATCGCGCGCACTCCGCCGTTCAATCCGCCGACCAGACGCGCCGGGGTTCCTTCAAGGCTGAGTTCAGCAGTTGGCACTTTGCGGGTGCCGAGTTTGTCTTTCAGCCGGTTGACGCGGATGCCCTGCAAGCGTCCTGCCTCGTCGCGCAGTTCAATGTAAAAGAGCGCCAGCCCGCGGCTGCCCGGCGGGTTCCCTTCAGGACGGGCAAGCGCCAGCGCTATCTGCCCGGTCGTCGCCGAGGTGAACCATTTCCTGCCGAACAATCGCCAGACGCCATCGAAACTGGGACGGGCAATGGTCTCTGTGCGGCTCACATCCGAACCGCCGGGCAGTTCGGTCATCCACTGCCCGCTCGTCCAGCAGCGATCCGGGTCGCGGCTCGTCAGGCGCGGCAGGGCGCGGTCAATCAGAGCGGCGTCACCTGCCTGCACCAGCGTGCGCGCCGCGCCGTCGCTCATCGCCAGCGGACAGGTGTACACGTCGGTTGAGGGATGGAACAGGTACACCAGCGCAAACTGGATGATCCGCGATAGAGCGCCATACGTTCGTTCGTAAGGCAGCGCCACCAGCCCGTATTCGGCGGCGAGGCGCGCGGCGCGTTTCCAGAGCGGCGAGACCTCGATGTGATCGATGCGTTCGCCCCAGGCGTCCCACTGAGTCAACACCGGTTCGTTGAGGCGGTCGGCAAGGTGCAGGCGGTAAAGTTCGCCGCCTGCCAGTTCACCCATTGTCGTCAGGTCCGGTTCGACCTGCGCCAGCACCTCGCGCGGCAGTGCGCGCCGCAGGAACGACCGGAGCACCCGGTCGTCGGTATACTGATTCCCCAGCGTCGGGGGCTGCTGGTGAAACAACTCCATCATCGCAGTTCCATTTCCTGTGCGCCGATTCGGTAACTTCCATTATACAAACTCTACGCCAACCGCAATCACGCTGATCCCGTGCGGCAGCGCCGCTGAGCCAAAGGTGAGACCGATCGAAACCCCGACTGCCGTCTGCACCTCCGGGTGATCCAGCAGGGTGAACCGAACCAGCCCGACATCGCCGCTCAGATTGATGTCGTTGATGTCGCCAATCTTAGCATCGCCATCATAGACATGAATATCACGCACAATTGCATCATCGGACATTGTGCGACAGACAATCATGACCGCACCGACGCGCGTCCGATGATCCCCAACGAACGCAGGAGTTGGGATCGAGGCGTGCAGCCAGTTCAGGCTGTCGGGCTTGCCTTCGACGTAGAGGCAAAAACCGGAGCGCCAGATTGCCGCAAGCGCATCATTGTCCTCTACCTGCAGACTGTGTCCATGCACCCATATGCTCTGGAGATGTGTCGTGGCCATAGGAATGCCTCCTTGGAACAGAGCTGCCAGGGTTCTGCGGTTGCGAGGAAGGCATCTGGAGGAATGCAGTTCACGAGGGGAAATGCAACGTTCGAAGCGGCGCCCCATCGAACCGCCGAACTACTGCCAGTATATGCCGTTTTGATGCGCATGGATGGAAGATCCGATCCATCGGCAGTGAACATTCTGTTACGGATGACAGCAACCGTTTACGCTTCCGGAGAACGCGGGCATCGCGCCGGACAGTGACAAGCGATGAGTGACGAGCGCCTGCCTGCCATGACACACCGTTCCTGATAGGAAGATCAACCAGATATTGAACAATCTCGTGATCGGCGTTGGCTTCGGCAGGCTTAGCCAACGCCGGTTGAGCCTGTCGAAGCCAGCGCCAACCGCCCCACACGTGCAAGCGTCATTGTGCAGGTTTTAGGTTGATCGTCCTATAAGCTGCGGGCGAATCGAGATTAAGACATAAATCCGGTAGACCTGTGCTGCCGATCCCCCGTCCTCTGAGCTGCGGGCTAAAGCCCTCGCTCAGTCCACGGAAGCCCCTTTGGGGCTGGCACGATCTCAGCCGGGGCTTCAGCCCGTAGTGCCCCTGACCCATCAGTTCCTTTTGCCCCGCATATCGGGTACAATGTATCTGCGCCTGAGTCGCCAGAAACGGGGTGCAGGCATGAGTTGTCATGAAATGACGTTGGCGATTGAAATCGCCTCTGAAGGGCCTGCGGTCGCCCGTCCGCTTACGCGGACGGGATCGGCAGCGTCCACGCGCGGTGAGCGTGTCGAACTGCGCTGGTGGACGCATAGCGGAACGTCTGCCCGGCGCGACTTCAGTCGCCAGCCAGGACGCAGCGCTGCAGGGACGCGCGTCCTTGCCGCCTGACGATTCATGCCTGGACACCCCCTAGAAACGCCACATCAAGCTGGAGGAATGGCATATGCCCTACCCGGCATATCTCGAACTCTACGAACAGGGCGTGTTGCAGGAACGGGCGGCAATCGCACGCGAGCGACTAGCGTCCTGCACGCTCTGCCCGCTGGCATGCCGCGCTGATCGGCTGCACGACGAAGCGGGCGAATGCCGCGTCGGGCGGGAGGCGATTGTGGCGTCCTATGGCGCACACTTCGGCGAGGAAGACGTTTTGCGCGGATGGCGCGGATCCGGGACGGTCTTCTTCAGTGGATGCAATCTGCGCTGTGTGTACTGTCAGAATTACGACATCAGCCAGTTTGTGAGCGGGCAAGCCGTCGATGCCGCGCAACTGGCGGAGATTTTCCTTGAGGTTCAGCGAGAAGGATGCCATAACCTCAATCTGGTCACCCCATCCCACGTGGTCGCGCAGATCCTCGAAGCGCTGGCGATTGCCGTACCGCACGGGTTGCGTCTGCCCATTGTGTACAACACCTCCGGGTACGACTCGGTCGCGACGCTGCGGCTTCTTGACGGCGTGGTGGACATTTATATGCCGGATGTCAAGTATAGCGACTCGGCAATTGGTCAGCAGTATTCAGGCATCCCGCACTACTGGGAAGTTGTGCGTCCGGCGCTGCGCGAAATGCACCGGCAGGTCGGCGACCTGCGCATCGAGCGCGGTCTGGCGGTGCGGGGGCTGCTGATTCGTCATCTGGTGCTGCCGGGACGACTCGCTGGTTCCCAGGAGGTGTTGCGTTTCATTGCTGAGGAGATCTCGCGCGACTCCTGGATCAATGTGATGGATCAGTACCATCCGTCGTACCGGGCATACGATTACCCCGAACTGGCGCGACGGATCACATCCAGCGAATACGCCGAAGTCGTCGCCTATGCCCGCTCGCTCGGATTGCACCGTGGCATTCCGCTGGATGCACGACGATGAACAGCGACAGTTACGACATTCTGCGGCGCGCAGTCGTCGAAGCGCTCGGTCCGCGCGCAACGCCGGAGCGTCGCCGGCAGATTGCAGCAGAACTGCGCGCGCTGGCGGAACAACAGGAGCGCATGGCGGAACGCGCTGAAACGCAACGCGCACCCAATGCAACCGGGCAGCGCACCGAACGCGCCGCCGGGATGTACGTCCGCATCCGCCACGAATCTGATCCGGTCACCGGCGCGCGGCGCATTCGCCTCCTCTTCGGCAAACAGATCTGGTTCGACCTCGGCAGCCCGGAACGGATCGTCATTCAGCGCGTCGGTTCAGAAATCTGGATCGCCGAGTCCAAGGGCGAAAGCGGTCTCCGCGTCGAAACCGACGTCGGACTGCCGGGGTGCGTCGTTCCCGACGGCACGCCGCTCGACCGGCTGGCGCCAGGACGGTACGCGGCAACATTACGCGCCGGAGCGTTAATCATCGGTGCACGGCATGGGGAACGGTGAGGGTTGAAGGTCGCAGGTGCGAAGGTTACAGGCAGTCGTTGAACGTCGAACGTTGAACGTTGAACGCAGAAGAGGGGCATGGAGGGGCGAGGCGCCGCCGCGCCCACAGTAGAGACGGCACGGAAGGGTGGTGCAAGGCGAGAGGAGAGAGGGTAAAGTATCACAGATGGAGAGTTCTTGGAGTGCGATAGATGTTTGTCGTGTCCTGGCGCATGTGTTGCCCTCATACCCCCTGCCTCACAAGTGTAACGTTTTTGGGATGCGAGGGGTGTTTTCTGCGTCCTGATGAGGTGAACTTCGCCGGGCTTGGAGCCGCAAAAAGTCAGAAAACTTCGTTTACGGACTGATAAGCCCGGGCTGAGATCGTGAAAGCCCCTGCGGGGCTTCAACGTACTGAGCAAGGGCTTTAGCTTACACCCCAATAGGCGCGCGACCTGACGGTGCAGGTTTACCGGATTCATTCGCCCTGCGCGACGAGTCGGCAGGATCAGTTGTGGAATGTGACGGGTGACAGTCATAACAGGGCGACGAGCAGCCTGGTTCGCAGTTCTCAGTTCTCGGTTCTCAGTTCTCGGTTCTCAGTTGACATCATCCGCATTCGTAAACCCGCTCACGTTGATTGCAAGGAGTTGCCCTGGGTCTGGCTCAGCGCGCGCTTCGATGAGCGCCAGCCATTTGACCCATACAAATCCGCGTTCGCCGGGAGCGACGAGGCGGGCAGGCGCTCCGTGTCCGTGGCTGAGCGGCTCGCCGCCAACCCGCACCGCAATCAGCGCCTCGCGCGCCTGTTCCAGCGGCAGGCTCCAGCGATACCCGGTGACCGACACAAACCGCACCCAGCGCGCCTCTGGCGACACCCCGGTGCGGTCGAGCAGTGCGCCGACCCGTGCGCCGCTCCAGTGCTGCGTCGTGTAAAAGCCGCCAGTGCAGTCGAGCGTCGCCGTCAGTTCGTCGCCTGCATCAAGCTCATCACGGCTGATGGCGAATGGCTCGGCAACCAGTCCGGTTACCCGCAGGCGCCACGTTGCCACATCCAGCGGCGCCGGTCGGTCTGCCATCCAGCTAACGACCGGAAATCCGTTGCCGCTGAAACTGGCGACCTCGCGCGAACCAGTGAAGCGTCGTTGCGCTCCTGGCAGCTTCAGTCCTTCGATGAGTCGCTCCTGAAGCGGCCAGAGGAACACTGCACCCAGCGCAAACGCTCCTGCGCGCAATGCCTGTCGCCGTGAACGGTCTTCCGCACGCAGCGGCTTTGCGCGGACGACCATATGCGCTGAAAGAATGACCGTCAGCACGAGACCAAACAGGATATGCCAGTTGAGCAGGTTGTAGCCGAACGCCACAAACTCACCGCCGCTTACCCAGGCGATGCCGCACACGATCGTGAGAAGCGCCAGCATTGTGGTAGCCAGCCCAGCCCAGGCGCGCGGGGAGCGGATGCCGGGAAGTAAACGATTGCGGACGCGCGCCAGTTTGGGGATGAGGAGCAGGAGCGTTAGATAGCCGGTTGCGCCGTGGAGCGCAAACACCCACCACCCTTCCGGTCGTCCGACGGTCAGCGTCCAAAGGCCGGTCGCAAACGCGGCGCCGGTTGCCAGCGCCAGGCTCCAGTCTGTCGTGCGTGGTCGCATCGCTGATTGCCTTCTCGCTGTGCGTGAGCGTTGAACGGACCATCATGCGGTTCGCGCGGGCTTCGACAGGCTCAGCCCGCGCTCGCCATCACGTGCAGGCATTGTGAATGGGAATCTGCGCCCATGCCGCATCAACCTGCGCGCGGGTAGCGTCAAGCGAGCCGCTGTTATCGATCACAACATCCGCCTGCGCGACCCGGCTTTCCTGCGGCGGCTGCGCGGCGATGCGCATGCGAGCTTCCGCTTCGCTCATGCCGCGCGTCTCCATCAGGCGGCGTAGTTGTTGATCCGGGGTGCAGGTCACAACCCACACCGCGTCACACACCTGTTTCCAGCCCGCTTCGAGCAGTTTGACCGCATCGATGACCGCGACGCGCGCATATGTCGCCACGTCATCGAGCCATGCCAGAATGCGCGCATGCACGGCGGGATGGACGATCTGTTCCAGACGCCGCAGCGCCTGCGGGTCCGAAAAGACAATCGCCCCCAGTCGCTGCCGGTTGATCGGTCCGCCTGGTTCGACCAGGATCGCCTCGCCGAAGGTCTCGACAATCTGCCGATAGACCGGTTCTCCCGGCCGTTGCACCTGACGGGTCACCTGATCGGCGTCGATAACTGCTGCGCCATGCTCTTTGAGCATGGACAGCACAGTGCTTTTACCGCAGGCGATATTGCCGGTCAACCCGATCAAATACACCCCTTTGTACGGCATACCCTCCGCCTCTCAGCGCTCAACCGCCGCCAGTTCGAGTTCGACATACTCCTGTTTGATCAGCGCGTCCTCGGGAACGCCAAAACGTGCCAGCAGTTCACCGATGAGTTCGACCTTATGCTCGGCGTCCTTGCGACTCCAGGTGCGACTCTTGATCTCCAGGTATGGTCCGGGGCGCGCATGCCCGACGAGCGTATCGAGGTTGACGGCAAAATCGGCGTCGCGGTACTGGATGCGCCAGCGGCGGCGGCGCTTTTCGATCTCTACGATCCGATCCGGCTGAAAGTATTCGCGGTAGAAGCGCAGCGTGCGATCCGCGCGCGCCGTGTAACGCGCCCGCCCGAAGAGCACCGCCATGGGATACTCGCCGCGTTGCGCTGGCGCCATCAGCGTGATGGTGTACTTCGGTTCCGCGCGCGCCCCCGGATCGGTCCGGTGGTCTTCTCGGATGCGAATGCGCCCGCGTTCCTCATCGTCCCACAAGAAGTACGTATCGTACTGCGTGCGTTCGCTCGCCTTCGTCATAGTGATGTCGGATTCGTGCAACGCCCGCACCACCCGTTCAGCAATTTGCGGATCGATAAGCGCTTTCGCCTGCACCTCGAAGATCTCGGATGGCTGCACGCCGCCGATTGCCAGGATTTTGTCGAGCAGGTTATCTTCGCGCGCCGCCAGAAAAACGTCGATCCGGTCGGCAATCGCCTGCGCGCGGCGCAGCACATCTTCTTCGTCAATCGTCAGCAACTGCTGGTTGCGGAGCAGGAAACGTCCGTCAACCAGCACGTCACGCACATCCGCCGAGCGCGCGCCATAGACCAGGTGCGAGTAGATCGCATCAGGAGCGTAGTGGTAGCGCGGCGCGGAGTGCAACCGCCCCAAAACGACAACCGCAATGTCGGCGCGTTTCCCCGCTTCGAGCGAGCCAATCAGATGGTCGAGGTGAATGGCGCGCGCTCCTGAAGATGTCGCCAGCGCCAGCGCATCACGCGCCGGAACCGCCGTCGGGTCGCCGCTTACCCCTTTCGGCAGCAGCGCCGCCAGGTGAATCTCGGTGAACATATCCTGGTCGTCATTCGAGGCAGGACCATCAGTGCCCAGACCAACGCGCAGACCAGCTTCGATGAATCGGCGGATCGGCGCGATGCCGCTAGCGAGTTTCAGGTTCGACGAAGGGCACGGAACCACGCCGACGTGATGCTCGCGCAACAGCCGGATATCGTCCTCAGTGGCGTGGACGCAGTGCGCAGCGACGCACTTGCCATCGAACGCGCCGACGCGCTTGGCGTAGCGGATCGGCGTCACCTCGCGCTCACGGCGACTCTCTTCGACTTCGCGTTCGGTCTCGGAGAGATGGGTGACCAGCGGCACGCCATAGCGCCGGCAGAGCGCCGCCGCCTCGCGGTAGATCGCGTCAGTGCAGGTATACGGCGCATGGGGCGCGATGGTCGGAATGATCCGCTCATGCCCGTGCCACTGCTCGATGAAGGCGCGCGCGCGCTCCAGCCCCTCATCGAACGATGCCGCGTCGGGGGTGGGGAGGCGCATCACCGTCTGCCCGCAGATCGCGCGCATCCCGGCCAGATCGGCGGCGCGCGCCACCTCCTCCTCGAAATAGTACATGTCCACAAACGTCGTCGTGCCGCCCCGGATCATCTCGGCGCACGAGAGTTGCGTCCCGGTGAAGACAAATTCAGGATCGACGAAGCGGCTCTCAACCGGAAACATATATCCGAACAGCCAGACATCGAGCTGCTGATCGGCGACCAGACCGCGCAACAGGCTCATCGGCACGTGCGCGTGGGCATTGATCAGTCCGGGGATAATCGCGCACCCCTGGCAATCGACCGTTTCGCGGGCAGTGAAGCGCGCCGTCAGATCATCGGACGGACCGACCGCAACGATCTCGTTGCCGCGCACCGCCACCGCTCCATCGAGAAACACATGCCCCGCGGCATCCATGGTGACCACGGCGCCGTGGATGAGCAGAAGATCGATGGTTTCCATGAAAACTCCTTACTCGCGTGTGAGGCGCAGGGCAGATGATAGCCGCCCTTCGAGCGCCTGTTTAATGTTCTGAAGTTCAACCTGTGGATTAGCGCGCAGTCCCAAACACCGCGCGACGCCTGCTGTGTCTGTGCTCCATTTTGAACTCAAGGTAATACTAAATGATTGACTTTCCGGGTCTCTACTCATGTGATACACGTGAAACCGCAGCGAGTCGCTATTAACAGGCGGATTATGAAGGTGGTCGAAGGTAAACTGCTGCACCGTGTAATCGAATACTGCCACCCGACTCATAACAATGTCTGACACCGTTGCAATGCTATTTCGAGATAGCTCCGTGAAATATCAACACCTATTGATCTTCGCCCCAGATCACGCGCCGCCAGGAGTGTGGTTCCTGTTCCACAAAACGGGTCAAGAACCACGCCATATTCTGGACAGGTGGACAGGATAGGGATTCGACAGAGATCGACGGGATAGGGTGCAAAATGCACATCTCGCCGTTGCGTATCCTCGGGGAGAATGTCCCATACATCGCCAGGTTTGCTCCCGTGAGGATGGTAGCGTAAAAAATAAAACCCTTTCTCCTTCAGTTCACGCGCTCGTCCCGATACACGCTCGCGATCAGAGTGGGTAGCCCGCTGCTGTCCGCGAATGATCATCCGGAAATCGGATATTCTGCCGGCAGCGACATCTTCCAGCATTTTGTTCAATTCTCTAAGCGCTTCCTGCTTCTCCTCGTCAGAAAGAGCGGTTGAAAGTTCGATCTGGCGGCGATAACGCACCCCGGAAACTCCTGTCGCCGATATGACTGAGCCATTCACAACTCTGGATTGCCGTGGTTTTGAGCGAATGGCATCGACGTTATAGTAGTACTTTGGTTGTTTCACGAAATGGAACACATATTCATGAATATTTCCCAAACGGTTTTTCG
Source organism: Chloroflexota bacterium (assembly GCA_030550675.1). Lineage (GTDB taxonomy): Bacteria > Chloroflexota > Chloroflexia > Chloroflexales > Roseiflexaceae > Roseiflexus. Next base: position 1,182 of record JAUQOW010000139.1, on the reverse strand, counting down.
CGGTATCCATCCCGCTCTTGACCTTATTCCAGATCACACTATTGCGCAAGATCCATCCCTGATGATCGATCAGTTCGAGCGCTACACGCCATGGAATGCCAAGCAGATGCATATGATGATAGGTATCGCCAAGATTGAGCCAGAATGATCCCTCTGGTTTCAACACACGCTTAATAAGCGAACATATCTGAGTAAGGCGACGGATGTAATCATGATAGTCATCTTCCATCCCAATACCGCCGTCTTCATATTCGCGCTTCCCCCAGTACGGTGGAGAGGTCATCACCATATCGACGCTTGCCTCTGGCAATTGCTCCAGAACGATCTGCGCATCGCCGAGCAGCAGCAGCGGTTGCAACCGCGTGTCGCGCAGATAAGCGTCAACACTGGCGCGATAATCGGTCTCGACAATACTTGATCGGCATTGATCGTGCGTGACGAATGATTGCTGCTCTGTGGCTGCGTCCATACAACATTTCCTGATTATTCCATGTTCGGATGTCATTGTGCATGCCACGGCATTTATCCGCCATCCGCCCCTGATTGCGGCGCATTCGCCGGAGACGCCGCCGGTTGCGGCGGACGGCGCGCATACAGCAGCATCAGCACCTGATCAAGCGGCGTCAACGACGTCTGTCCAGGGAGAAAGACGCCATCACAGCGGGCGCAATAGTGGAGTTGCTGCCATCGTTCACTGGCGCGATGCCAGGCAGTGAACGCCCGGCGGAAGTAGCGACTGGCGCGCGCCTGCCGCCAGACGAACATGGCATGCACTCCGACAAAGACGAACAGGAACGTAATAATCCCGGTGAACACCGACGTGTCGCGCACGCCGAACAGCAGACTGGTGCGCGGCGCGGTCGAGGTCAGTTCGGTCAGTCCTATCGCAAAGATAGCGGCGCTGATGCTAACCATGGTCGCAAAGAACGACGTGGCGCAGCCAATGACGGCGGCGGGCTGCGGCGATCGCGGCGCGGCGAGTTTCTGCGCCAGCGGCGACTCCGGTTCATCCCGCACAAGATCGCTCACGCGGCGCACTCTGTCGTTCTGACTACACTGCGGACAGACCGGCAGAGGAGTGACATCGGCAGTCATAGGTTCGGACACGGTTCCTTTCAGTCACGCGACGGTGATGACGATGATCGTCTTTGCTCATATTCATCGCGTGTGATAAATGCGCCG
>JAUQOW010000138.1 GCA_030550675.1 Chloroflexota bacterium | reverse complement strand
CTACGCTCGTGAGGGGCGCCCGCCCCGACCCTCACAAGTGTAGAGTTTTCAGACGCGCCCTCGTGTTACATCGCTCGTTTCAGGCATCAGGACGCCCTGACTCCCCCTTCTCCCACGCTGTGGGAGAAGGGGGCAGGGGGATGAGGGAAAAAGGCGTCAGGACGAGGCAAACACCCCTCGCACCCCAAAAATTCCACCCTCATGAGCCGCCCCGACCGTCGTCGCCGTAGGAGCGCCCCCCTGTGGGCGCCCGCCCGCGTCAGCGCCACCCTACAATGATCGCCTGCTCCGGCAGCTCGACATCCTCGGTCGCGCCGGTGGCGAGGTTGACCACGGTCGCGCGGTTTTCGCCCATGTGCTGCATCACCAGCCATTGCCCGTCGGTGCGAAGGATGGCTTCAGCCGGGGCGGACGCCGTCACCTGCTCCACTGCGCCCGAAGCCGCATCCAGGCGCCACACGCCGAGCGACGTCGCCGGGTCGTCGTAGAGATCGCCGGGGCGGAGGAGAAAGTACAGCGCACGACCATCGGGCGACCAGGTCAGCCCCCAGGCGTGGCTCGGCGCCTGCGGCAGCGTGATCACACGCGGTTCGGCAGTCGGGGCGGATAGATCGTAGAGCAGCAGCGCCCATCCTTCCGGCGCCCCAGCAGATGCCGCGCGCCGCGCCGTGGTCGCCAGGAAACGACCGTCGGGGGAAATTGCGGCGAACAACTCGCCCTCGATGGCGCGTTCCTGACGTATCTGCCCGTTGCCGCTCGCGACGATCAGGAGTGTGCTGAAGGCCGGGTCCTGCCCGACTGGCAGCAGGAAAAGGCTCTGTTGATCGGCGCTCAGGTGCAGCACCCGGACATTCCGGGCAAGCGTGAGAATGGCATTCAGCGTGTCGTCTCCTGCCCGATACTGTCCGATTGTCGTGCCCGCACCGAACTCCGCCTGTGGATCATCGATCTTCGCCTCATAGATGACAGTGGCATCGGCAGCGTGCATCAGCGCGCCAGAGCGCGCGGTCTGATCGAAGGACCAGAAGCGGGCATGACCGTCTGCCAGCCGGATGCGCTGAAGCCCCTGCTCGTGCAGCACCACGACGACATCTGCAACCGTCGTCCCATCCAGAATCGGTCCTCCCTCTGCGACCTCCGCCAGACGTTGCGGCGCCTGACCAGTGCGTTGCTCGATCAATGCGCGCTGCTCGATGTCGATGACGAGCAGCGCGGGAACTGCTGCTCCAGCAGGGGAAGGAGTGACAACAGCGGGAGTGTCGGCAGCGTCGGCAGGGGAGGGAGTGATGGCGGAGGGTGTGGCAGCAGCAGGGGTGGATGTGGGTGGGACAGTGTCGGTTTGCCCGACTGCGCACCCGCTCGCCAGTACGCCAAGACCCGCGCAGATCAGCAGCCAGCGAAGTAGATGATTGATATGGTGCATCATGATGACCTCACATACACACACGAAAGCAGGGCAGGAGCGGTTATTCTCCCACCCCGCCTATGGCGAACTTACATATCAAGGGCAAACATTGTTGTACCGGCGCGGTACGTAACCGGATAGACTGCTCCAGGCATTATAGGTGTACACCACCCGGTCATAAGCGTTGGAGGTTGTGGACTCGTAGCCGTATACGCCGTTCGAACCGAAGTCAGCAAAGAGGATGACATGAGAGCCGGCTTTGTTCAGGATGTCGCCACGTCTCAGATCGTTCGTGGAAGAAAGCTGCCAGGATATGTTCGGAAGGGTTGATGTGCTGTATTTGCTGGAGAGCTGCCAGACTCGACTGACGAAGCCCGAGCAATCTACGCCGCGCGAGCAACTCTCGACTCCAGCGGTATCAATATCTCCCGCCTGATACGTACCAGGACTCATATAGCCATTATAGCCACTTACCGTGTCCCAGCCTCCCCAATCGTATGCGACACTGGCATAAGTGCCAGCTCCTGCGATATAACGTGGTTTTCCTCTTCCTGAACACGAGCCGTCCGTATTCGTCTGGCTGAGATACTTTGAGTTGTTCACATATTCACGAGCAATACTCATCATCGAGTCCCGCGAAACACAACTTTGTGTGATAAACATGCCTCCTGTGTCTTGGTTGGTTCGGCTGAGATCCCCTGGTGCAATAATCGGCTCAAGGGTCTGCTCAAAGCGCAATCGCTGCACTTCCACGCGATCCGGTCGCGTAACCAGGGCATAGACCGCACCATCGGGTCCAACAGCGAGACCGTGTGCCACATACGTGTGCTGCTGGGCCAGGGGAACGCGAGCTATTCCCTGTAATCCTCCAGCAGTGTCATACTGACGTACGGTCTGGTCAACTTGAATTTCGCCTGCATCATTGAGTGTCACCTCTTCCACAACAACGTAGAGTCCTCCATCCGGTCAAGCGCCGAGAATATACAAGCCCCCTAAATGATGAGGTACTGTGATCGCAGTGCTGAACTCACCATAGGTAATGAGTCCACTGGCAGCATGCGCCGTCCTCATATCAGCTGAACGAGCGGTATACGTGCGTCCGTTATACATGTACCCTTCCAGGGGCGCGAAAGTGATAGCTCTTCCCATGTCGATAAGGTGGAAAATGGAAGCGCCACCCTCACGCTCAATCACCACATCACCCTTATCGATAAGAGCGATACCGCTTAAACCATGCTCGCGTTGCAGGTATTCGGGAAGTTCATAGCGAGCCGTTATCTCGCCATCGAGTGATATCCGAAGGACGCCGGGAGTTGTTGCAGCAATATCGAGCGCCCAGATCGCAGATGAGGAGACTTCTAAATCACTGATGCCAACCGCATGACCTGTGAGATCGATCACTTGCAGAGCGCTGCCTGAAGAACTGTAGCGAAGCAGCCGATTGCTAACTGTATCAGCAATCCAGAAGCTTCCGTCGGGAGCAATAGCCAGCGCCGCCGGTCCCCAAGTCAACATCTCGATCTGTTCGCCTTCGTAATGCACGCCATCCTTACCAACAGGGACTGCAAACACTACTTCGTGCCCAGATGGATCAACCTTCTGAGATGGCGTTGCTACGATGCTTCCAGCACTCAGAGACAGCCATAGCGCCAGAAGCGAGCCGACGATAGCAAGACTTCTCGCACGCATAGCAGACCTCCTTTGTGTAGAGATCGATACGGATACCCTGAGTGAGGTCATCTTCTCCCAGACAACGGGCGCCAATGCATCGCGGGTTTCGGCACTGGCATTGCGTTGTCTGGGAAAGACTTATCCTCTGCTGCTGAGTATACGTCTTGCTTGTAGAGTTGTCCCTAGGAAAAACCCCAGATTTTTTATCCGGTTTTTGCTTCGGGGAGCGCCGTTCTCTCGTTATTACCGCCTCCCGACATTGACAACGAAGAACGCCAGCGGACCCAGGAACGGCACAAGCAGCACCGTCAGCGTCCACACCGCGCGCGCCACGTCCGACAGCGCGCTGCGACGGATTGTGACGAGGGTGACGGTGGTCACAGCGATATACAGGAGGAAAATGGGCAGGAATTCCTCACGAAGCGCCAAAGGCATAATCAGTCCTTTTTGCAGCGCAAATCATCCCTCACGGCAAATCACGCGGAGTCGGCGCCTGGGGTGCAGCCTGAACGGACTCCTCTGGGACAAGCGGCGGTCGCCCTCCGTAAACGTCAGATTGAGGAGGTGGCGGTGGTAAAGTTAACAACTGTTCGCGAGGAACACAATACGGCTGCCCTTTACTATTAAGAATTGGCTGACCCGTTCTTCCGACCACTGGGATACAGGCGGGCATTTTGCTGAAATCTACAGTGCCATCCGGATTAACCCACGGTGGCGGCGGCGGAGGCGCCAGACGAGCGCTAACAGTGTGGCTTATGCTAAACGCTAGCAATCCTGCGAGAACGCTGATCACAACAATCCTCCAGTGTGTTCGACTAGTCATGGGTTACTCCTTTCTCTCTCTTACGGAATCCAGCGGGATGGGCTCCATAATGCGCCGCCATACCACTGATTATTTACCCAGACATAGCCATAGGACTGGGTGGAGTACCACCCATCCCCACACAGCACATGGTCCGGTTGCGTATAAACTGTCAGGATATAGACATCCTGCGAATTGCTCAAGTAGTCTGTTGTGAAACAAAGATTCCACTGCGATCCGTCCCACTTCCAGCCATGCGGTTTTCCGATAATATGTCCAGGCGGGCGGTATAGAGCTTGCGTACAAGGCAGCAGAAAGGGGAAGTAGATGGCTTGCCAGCTCCAAACCTTCGACTCAAAATACCCGCCACCTGCACCGCCATCTATCGTAGATTGAAGTTCTGTGCAGTTGAGATCAGAAGAGCGATACACCATGTCCTTTGTAGATAGTCTGGTTGCGTATGCGGGATGGGCGGCGCCAAGCAATAGACCTGCACCAATGGCAATGGCTATCAGGCAGTACCGGGTGTGCATTTTTCCCTCCATGAGTAACAACAAGTTCGGTCTTCTAAGAACCTGTAGAAAAGCGCCCCTGATTGTTTGAAATTATATCCGCTGCCTGACTGTTTGTCCCTGGGAAAAATACCAGATTTTTTATCCGGTTTTTGTGCTGGAGCGTCTGTGGCGGGCGGCTGCATCATCTCTGGACCAAAGATATGCGCATATGCTTTTGCAAACCATTCCATCCTCATCCTTCCGACGGGATCGGCGGGAAGAACGGAATCCACTCCCGACCTGGAACCAGCGGGACAATGCGCGTGCCCTTCGGGTCCATCGCCAGTGTCAGCCACTCTGGCTGCGGTCCGTCGAAATACTGCGGCGGCAGAAACGGCAGAAATGTGACCACGGCGGAGACGACGTGCACATACCCGTCATCCGGCATTGGTATGTCTATCCGGATGCGGTACAGTTCGCCGGGGCGCACCTCGAAGAGATATGCGAACGTTCCATTGACAGGAATCTGCTGATCATCGAGAAAGACGCTGAGCGCCGCCTGCGTCTGCTGCAGTTCGGGTGCATCCGCCATCGGCTCGTAGGTTACGAAGGCATAGAGCCGCCCCGGCTCGTCGGCCGCCAGCAGATGACTTTCAATCCGCGTGATCGCATCGCCCGGATCGCTGGAGCGCGAGAGTTTGAGCCGTCCGTGCAGGTAGTTCACCGGAATCGGCAGCCGGTCGGGGTGTTGCAGCGTGATCGCGGGCGGGCGGGCATCAGCGCCGGCGCGCAGCGGGATGCTCCAGGCGTACAGCGTGGCGAGCGGCAACCAGCGTCCCATCAGGCTCCGCCGTCCGCGCTGGAGGTACATCTCTTGCACTGCATACGAGGTATAGAGCCCGGTTGGATCATACATGAGCGCGATGGTCAGCGTGTGATTCCCTTCCGGAAGCGGGTCCGGCAGGGCAAAGTCGTACAGCGCGCCCCGATCCTGCGGGATGCGCACCACGTGCATCGGCGCTGTCACCCCGCCGAGCGTCACCGCGATCTGCTGATAGTCGAGGAGCACAATCACGCCGAGGTCGTGCGTCGGACCGTGGACGTGGAACGATCCTTCGATTGCCAGCACGCCGCGGAGCAGTTGTCCAGGTTCGAGGTGCAGCGTCCGGGTCATATCCCGCCGATCCAGGGCAGACTCCTGGTAGGGGATCATCGTCGCCGTGATTCGACCGCTGAACTGAAACGAGGTGCGGGAGGGCGGGACAAACGGCGGCGGGGTGGGATGGAGCGGGAGCTGGCGCAGGTCTGCAGCCTGGAGATAGATCGACGACTGCGGGTCGTCCAGGTGCAGGCGCTGCCGGATCTGCGAGTCGCGCTGCACACGGGGGTCGTCCGCTGGCAGCGGCGTAGCGGGCTGCGGCCACGCCTCCGGGGTTTGCAGGACGCGGATGGGCAGCGGTGCTGGCAATTCCGGCGGCGGTTGGGCGCAGCCCGGCAGGGTCCCGATGATCAGGAGCGTTGCCACAAGACATCGGCGGAACCAGCGGACGCTGCGGTCGGGTTTCGTTCTCATGTTTCAAAGAGACAAGGACGGGTGCGAGCGACTCTAAACGAGCTGACAAATGTAGAACTGTACGATCTGTTTGAAAAACTCCGCCTGATCCGCCTCGAGATAGCCTTTGCCGAGGATAAGGCGCTCATCGGACACGTGTCGGAAGTACCCCGGCGGCCATCGAACGAAATCGATATACAGACGAAATGGTCGATTGACCGCTTTGCCTGCTGCCCTGGTGCATTCGCGGATCAGCCGTTCCGAATTGACTCGCTGCCACTGGGCGGTGAGCATATCACCGAGCATTTCTTTTTCGCCGCCGACCACACCCTAGCGGTCATTGAATGGGGACCAATAGCGCTGCGCAAGCGCCTGAAGCGCAGGCGCACCGCTTAGCCCCTGAAAAGCGGGCGGATCAAAGATGTGTCGCCAGCGCGCAGCGGCGCGCCGGGATTGTTCTTCGGGCGACAGACCAGGCATCGTGCGCTCGATTTCGACCAGGATGCATCCATAGGAGTGTGTGATGAAGATATCCCACCATCGGCGCCACATCATCTCATTGAGCGATGCGACCGGTTGCTCCGCCTCCAGGTGAAACCCTTCGCACTCGCCGATATATCCCCAGAACTGGAGTTCGAGCGGAAAGTCACTCCCAATCCCCCATGATCTTGCGCTTGTTGGGTGCATCCACGACATCATGTCAGAGCATGATCGGAAACCCAGTTTTGTGGTATGACAGCAGTGAGGCGTCTATCTATCTCGGTTCGGCGACAATGTTACCTAATCGTCTCTATCCGAGAAATAGTTTCCGATCATGCTCTAAGGTTCATGACTTTAGTACAGCCTATCATAAGTGTGATCCGGGTTGCGTCCGGCGCTCCGGCATAGTAACCGAGCGAGACATAACGACTACTCGGAACGAACTTACGGTAGCATGCACTTAGTTCACTCCAATGCCACCTTATATGTAGGCGAAGGGCAGAGCCAATCCGCTCCAACTCTACCATCCGCCGTCGCGCCCGTCGAGTCCTCAATCTTCGGGAATATGCCCGCTGTCGTGTCCCCGGTTTCGGGGATAGACACACGTGGTACGCTATGGTATCCTGTCGCAGTATCGTTGAACTGCGGCGCGCGGCAGGAGCGTCGCCGTCTACGCTTCCCGCCCTCACCGCAGCGGAACGCGCAACTGGATTGCGCCAGGTTCCGGGGCAGCGAGCGGGATCAGCCGGTTGCCGAACCGCGGCGTCCGGCGGCGGGTCAACACGAGCGGCTGCGCCAGCAGCGTGATGCTGCGCGCGACATCTAGCGCGGGCCAACCGATCAGGATGAGCTCCTGCCGCCACCACCAGAACCGGTTGGTCACCTGGTAGTCTTCGACCTGCACCACAGAGCGGTGTCCGGCGTCATCGACCACCCCGGTGACGCCTTCCCACATGGTCAGCACCGCTGGCGAATCAGGCCGAACCATCATCCTCGCAGCGTCCGCACTGACAATACGCACCCGGAAGTGGAGACGGAACCCGTTGTGGTAGAACTCTATCTTCTCGAGCCGGGCGGTCAGCGGTCCGGCTCGCAGACGCAGGCGCGGCTCGAGCGGCGGACGGACCGCTGACCCCCGCGCGGCACGCAGCTGCTGCGGTGGCGGTATCACCCGCTGGAGCAGTTCATCCAGACAGATGCGCGCCGCTGTGTCACTGCGGGTCGTCGCCAGCCACGCGACCGGGTCGACGGTATCCGGCAGACGCAGCAGGTCAGCCAGCACGACGGCTACCGTCGGCTCGATGAGCGAGCGCTGCGGCAGTGTCTCGTCTGATAGTTCGCTCCGCACGCGCAGCTGACGCAAGAACTGGCGTAGTTCGTCGGCGTCTCCGGCGTCGATGCGGTCGAACAGACCGTCCGGGACCAACCACTCGTCTGGCGCGCTAAGCATCCGCCCAAACAGCGCCTGATCGCGCGTCTCCACGTCCCGTGCGGCGGACCGCTCGGCATCGCTGGCGGAGGCGAGCGCGCGTTGGAGCGTGCCGCGATATCTCGCGCAGATGGTCGCAAAGTCGAGCGCCAGCGCCAGGGTCAGAAGGGCGACCGTTGGCGCCCGTGCGCTGATGAGCCAGGGCAACGGGTCCATTCCATCGTCGAGCGCGAGCAGATCGGCAAAGAGCCGCTGCGCCAGGCGACCGCGCGGATGGGTGAGCGGCACACCCGGGCGCAGACGGCGGAGCGCCGCCAGCTGATCCCGCTGCCGCACATCAGCAGCCAGCGTAAGGGGTGTCGGTCGAGACTGGAGCGCCATTTTAGTTTCTCCTCGAAGTGTTGCCAACATCAAGTTGCTGGCGTCCACTCCTGGTAAGACCAGGGGTGACCGCCAGCAGAAGTCGTTACGTGACTCTGTTGCCAGAAGCCACTGGACCGTTATTGATGTTATATCCGGTTTTTGCGCGGGCGCCGTGGCCCGCCCGTCACCCGCCCCCGCGCCCGTCATCCGCGTGCGCAGCAGCGTCGAGCAGCGCCAGCGGCACGTGCGTGCGCACCCAGAGCGCCGCTTCCAGCCGGGAGGCGCACGCCAGCTTCGCCAACACGTGACTCAGATGGTATTCGACCGTCTTGGGACGCACGCCGAGCGTCGCCGCGATCGTCCTCACGTCCTGCCCCTGCGCCAGCAGATGCGCCACCCGGCGCTCCTGACGGGTCAGGCGCCGCCAGCGCCGGCCCACCTCCGCCTGCCAGCGCTGCGCCAGCGCGCCCTGCGCCGGGTCGCCGCGCCAGTCCGGGCGCGCCGCGCAGCGCAAGGTGCGCACCAGCGCGGCGGCGTCTTGATCGAGGGACAGACAGGCGGCGGCGCCAGCGCTCACGAGCAGCGCCAGCGCGCCCTCGTCGCACTGCGCGACAAGGACGAGCGCCGCCGTCTGCGGCGCGTGGCGCCGCACCCAGGGCAGCAGCGTCAACAGGCGCGCATCCGGCGCGGGCCACGCCAGCAGGAGCGCATCCGGCGGTCGGGCGCGCGTCCAGCGCCGGGCGGTCGCCAGGTCGCCGGTGACGCCCGCGAGCGCAAGGTCGGGGACGTCGTGCAGGACGGCAGCCACGCCCGCGCGCAGGATCGGCGCGGGCGCGACCAGGATCACACGCACCATCAGCATCGCCTCCGGGGGCGGGCTGCGCACTTTGCGCGCGCAGCCCGCGCCGCGTCATTCCCTTTTGCTCCTCTTCGTTGACAGGACTTACGCAGTCGTCTCACAGACGAGCCGCATGCCATCTGAGCTGCGGGCTCATGAGGATAAAGAAATCCGGTATACCCCTGCTGCCCGGTCGCACGCTCTTTGGGCTGCGGGCTAAAGCCCTCGCTGAGCACATTGAAGCCCCTTCGGGGCTTGCACGATCTCAGGCGGGGCTTATGAAGAATTAAAATTCAGTAGACCTGCGCCGCCGCGTCGCATCTCCTCTGAGTTGCGGGCGAAAGCCTTCACAGGGGCTTGCACGATCGCAGCCAGGGCGTCAGCCCGCAGCGATACGGCGCCTCCTCTGTTCACAGCGCCGGCGGCGCGCCGGTCGGGGTCACCGGCGCCAGTTGCGCGACGATCTGCAGCAGGTCGTCGCGGGTCAGCTGCGCATCACCGGTCTGCACCGCGTACACGCGACTCGCGCCGGGCGCCGCTTCGCGCCACTGCACCTGCTGGGCGGGCCAGTCGTCGGTGGCGGACCACATGGCCCACGTGGCAGCGCGATGGCGCAGAGTGAGGTCCGCCGTCGCTGTCGGCGGCGCGCTATTCACCGCGCCGAGCGCGAAGAGGAGGCATGTCCCCTGCTCATCGACGTAGGAGACGGCATAATGAGGACCAGACGGCGCGCCGGCGCTGGCGTACCAGATCGCCGCTGCCGCCTGGCGGAAGCGCTCGGGCAGCCACGTCGGCTGGTAGACGGGAATAGCGTCCGGAATGATGGCGCGCACGCGCTGCCATACCGCCTGGGCATCGCTGGAAGCGGCGGACGGGATTGGCGCCTCCGGCGCGGGAACGGCTATCGGCGAGCGCTGCGGCGAGATGGCGGTCGGCGTGATCTGGTCGCCGGTTGACGTGGCAGGAATGACGGTAGCTGGTGAGAGCGTCGCCGGAGCAGCGGATGACGACGTTGCCGGTCGGTTGGTCGTCGCGCACGCGGTTCCGCTGATGAGGATGCTGACCCTAATGAGGAAACAGATAAACGGTGACCGTTGCATAAACGGAAACCTTTCTGCACCGCACCCTCTACGGCGTCACAGGGCGCAGCGACTCGCCGATGGCGCGCAGTTCGTCACGGCTCAGCGGCTCGTGAGCGTTCACCGCTGAACCGGGCGCGCCAAAGATCGTGACGGTAGTCCCATTCAGTACGACGACGAGCGTCCGGTTCCACCCCAGCACCTGGTTGTCGCCGCCCCTGACCGGCGTTTCATAGATCACCGCCGGGCGCCCCTGGATCATGATCGTGTCATCCACGTTCCGCGCTCCGTCCCAAAACGCGGCGTGCGTGGCGGGAGGCGGGCGGACGCCGGCATCCTGCATGACGACGACTTCGCTGGCGCCGTTCCAGAGGTAGCGGGAGATGACCGCATAGGTTGCATCCGCGCCCAGCTCTTGCACCGCGATGAGACGACCGTCAGGCGCCCACACCTGAAAGGGCGCCCGTTCCAGCACGCGCGCCATCCCGTCGACGGGCTGTGAACGTTCTCGGACCACGATCTGGTGATAGAAGGCTACGACATCGTCGGCTGCGATGAGGGCGGTCGCCAGCGCCGCAACGATCACGGCAAGCGCTGTCCACGCAGTGATGCGCCCGTAGCGCCGCCATCGGGCCGGTCGGGATTCCAGGATACAAGCATCCTGGAAAGAACTGGTCATCACCTCCCGGATTTCCTGGCGATACTTCATTGTTTACCTCCTTGTCATCATCGTTTATCGTTCTTGCTCGCCGGCGCCTCAAACTCATAACGGCATCCCCTACTGGTCATGTCTCTTCTATCGACAGGGGCGCGAGCGGCAACCGTTACAATATATGATGTCACAGGCCCAACTGCCGCAGGGAGGATTCGGATTAGACGAAGTGATATATCGCCGTACAACTCTGTCGGGACAATCTGCACAGCCGAAAGCAGGAGCGCACCAACTTCCACAGGCCGACTCAATCGTGCATCCAAGAAATGAGTCCTGGCATGAAAGACCTGGACATCCGAATCCATTGCAGGGAGAGGGGTCACAACCTTGTCCTGTAGCAAGCCTTGTAGTCGATTTCAACCCAAGGATCGTGAGTGACACGGCGATTAGCAGGCGTAACGGTTCTCGCATGGTATAACCTCCCTTTTACATGGATGCTATAATGGAAATAAGGTCATCTATGGTCGCACCGAAACCTACGACTGCAATGGTCCAATTCACGTCAACCCAAGAAGCCATTAACCAGGTCGGGTTCAACGTGTCAGCAGAGAATTGCACTGGGCGGTCGCGGATCCATCTCAGTTCAGTGGCATTACGAAGTGTTGCTGCCTTATCCGCTCTTGGTCGAAAATCCACGAAGATCAGCTCATTTGCGCCTTTCTCGTAATGGAGCAGAACGTCTGTCACGCTGCCTCCAGCATTCCGAAAGACACCTACCTCCTTGAGGATAAAGTCGTGCGAAGAAGGGATAAGAAGCTTTGCAGGCGAGATACGTATCGCTTCCTCTAGTGAATTCACCTTCTCTTCGCTTCGCACGATGATGCCAGATGATGCTGCTGTAGCCCTGTCGCCTGATTTCGGACCCACAATGAGCAATCCCGCCAGCATCGCCCCGCGTTTCAAAAATGAGCGTCGCTCTTGACCGATATTTCCTTGTGGCAACAGTGCGTGCTGAACGAACTGAATGACGCGCAGCGCCCGGCGCGGTCCGAGCTTGACGGCGAGATGAGCCCGCATGCGCAATCCGGTCAATACCTGCACTCGTTCGCCTGCGATCTCTACCAGCGTAGGCTCCCACCTCCAGCCAGGGCGCGCAGTATTCAGCAACGTTTGCATAGCGGGATCATGAAGGCTCCTGGCTTTCAACCAACCCTGAGTTGCGTGCTCGATCTGTCGAGCCAATTCAGTGCATCGCATACAGCCGCTGTCAAACAAGAGATAACGTTCCATCGCATACCTCGCTGAACGTATACGAACGTGCGGTCGGTCATCCAGGATGCTCAGGCGCCCGGTTCGCTCGGAGAAACGAGCGATGAGCATCGGCAGTATGGCACGAATGACCGCATATTGGCATCGGTGTGCAACGCTCCCGAACGATCCCCAGTATATAGCGCGCCATGCCCGGCCACAAGTGAACAAGTTACCGACATTGCCCAACCAATTGCTATGACGCTGGCGCGGACCACGCCGGCATCCTCCTGGATCGCGCGCCGGAAGAGATGGCGCGTTGAGCGCGTGGCGCGACGCAGCAGCGAAAGGGGCAGGTCTACGACATGTCCCCCCACATAGGCGGTCAGATGGATGCCCCGTGCGGCGCAGCCAGCAGTTCCCGCCGTCCCCAGTAGTACAGGATGGCTGCACTGCGCCCCGGCAGCCGCAGTTTGCGGTACACCTCCGTCGCCAGGTTGGCGATGCGGCGCGCCGACAGGCGCAGGTCCTGCGCAATCTGTTGGTTGGTCCGTCCGTGGGCGATGGCGCGCAAGACCG